>CALXDR010000004.1 GCA_944387115.1 uncultured Oscillospiraceae bacterium | reverse complement strand
ATCTCGGCGGGGGTCATGGGCACATTGGGGTTGTTCTCCTTCTTGGGCCATGCGCCGGTGGTGGCTACGGTGATGATACAGCGATTCTTCAGCTCTTTGATGTCAGCCATGTGAATCCGTCCTTTCTAAACAAATGCAGGTTTTTATAGGCACAACAGGGGCAAGTTGCGCCCCAGTCTTAGACCTTGGCGTGCTCGTGGTCGTGGGCGGCCTTCCAGTCCCGGTTATACTTGTGCTCGTCAATGGCGCACACCATCAGCGCAGTGACCACAGCCACCCCGGCAAACACCAGGTAGGCCATACGAATCTGGCCGCCGGTCATCAGCTGCACCACGCCGTTGACGGCAAAGCACAAGGCCGTGACAGCGCCCTGAATGGGGAAGATCACCGCATTGACCTGGTCAAAGCCATGGCGGCCAAAGATGGAGGTGGGCAGAGAGGTGGTGAAGTTGGCAGAGCCGCCAATGCCCATGGCAATCATAAACAGGGAGATGTACACCATAGGCGTCACAGAGTCCACAGCGGTGAAGTTGCACAGCAGCGCCACGCAGTACCACACACCGAAGAGAATCATGGTCTTTTTGGTGCCCCACTTCTCGTCGATGACGCCCACCAACCAGGAGCCAAACACACCGCCCAGGGCCAGAATGGTCATGATGTTCAAGGCGGTCTGGGTGTCCATCCCCAGCTCCTCGTTGCGCAGCACCAGCTGGCTCATAACGCCCACCGAGCAGATCTGGTACATACCGGTGGTAATGGCCGCCAGCCACAGCTCCTTGGTGCGCAGCAGCTTTCCGGTGGTCCAGCCGCCGTCGGAGATGGAATCCACCGTGTCATACTCCTCGGCGTACACCTTGTCGGACACGTTGTCCGGGTTCAGCCCCCGCTCCTGGGGGGTGTTGCGGATGAGCACCATGCCCAGAATGCCCAGCACAATGGCGGCCACGCCGATGGGCACCACAGCCGCGCCGATGTTGCCCAGCACCGTGGGGGCCACCAGAATGGACACCAGCTGCACATAGAAGGCAGAGGCAAAGTTGTGCCCCATGGTGGTATAACCCATCACGATGCCCTTCTTCTTGGGGAACCACTCGGCCACCAGGGTGCCGCCGGCTACATAACCGGCAGACATAATCCCGCCGTACACAAAGCACATGGCTATACCGTACAAAATGACATTGGGGGCATTGCAGGCGGCAATGTAGGCCACGCCAGCCACAATGTTGCAGATGCCGGAGGTCATGCGGGCGCCAATGCGGCGGTTGACCTGGCCCACAATGATAAAGAACACCACGCCCACCAGACCGGCAGCGGAGTTTATGTTCATAATGACGCCCCGGTTGACCTCCAGCGCCTCCGCCACGGCGGGGGCTGTGATGTTGGAGCCGTCGTTGCACATACCCACATACAGGAAGAACATCAGCAGGCAATACAGGATGGTCAGCCATCCCCATGCACCAAAGCGAAAAATAGAACCTTTATTGCCATCCGGCAGGGAATTTACCTTCTTCTCCATAAGTTGCGCACTCTCTTTCCACAGGGTTTTGGGGGAAATGCGAGGGGAATAGCGGGAAATCGCCGCTGCACGCCGCCAGGGTGTGCAGCCGCAGGTGACAAACCGGCGGACGGGACAACCCCCGCCCGCCGGTGGAACACCTCACCAATCGGTCTGATGTGGTGTTACTTATTGCGGTTGAACAGCTTCTGCATATACTCCAGGCCGCTGCCGCCGTTGCCGGACTCGTCGGCATAGCCGGTGCCGCCGTAGGTGTAGGTGCGGTCGGGCACGCCGGGCACCAGGTCGTCCTCGTCAATCTGAGCCACGCAGCGGGCCATGGAGCCGTCGCCCATGTACCAGCGCAGGGGGAAGCAGTAGAACTGGAACACCTTGCCGGCGGGAATCTTGTCCAGGTCGCCGCCCAGGTTCTCCACGCCCACAATGCCGTGGCCCAGCATCTGCTTGTGGCAGGGCTCCCAGGTGCCCCACAGGCCCAGGTTCTCCAGGTCGCCGAACTTCTCGTCGTAGGCGGCCTGACCGTGGAGACGGATGTACTCGAACTTGTCGAACTCGGCATAGGCCTCCTCGCCAAACAGCTCCTTGTACTCCTCGGTGATGGGCTTGCCGGTGGCGCCCAGCAGGTTCATGCGGGTCATGCCGTTGTTGCCCATAGCGGTGTGCAGGGGGTGATCCAGCGCCTGGCCGTCCATGGCCACGCACTTCACGCCGTGCTTCACAAACCACTTGCCGGCCTCCACGCCGGTGCCGCTGGCATAGTGATAGTAGGCCTTGGAGTCGTCGAACAGGCGGTGCATACCGGTGTTCAGGCACACCACCTTGTCCTTCAGGTCGGCGGGGTTGATGCCGCAGGCCTGGCAGGCTGCATCCAGGTGCTTGTCGGTGATCAGGCCCCAGGGCTCGATGTCCACCTTGAGCACCACGGCCTCGCCGGTGTAGGCGTCGATGGGCATCTCGTGGGTGTAGCGGGCACGGCGGCCGTCAAACTCATACTCCATCACGTGGCGGGGCGCATCGCAGTGGGTGCCGGTGTGCATGGTGCAGGTGATCTTCTGGGTGAGCACGCCGCCCTTGGCCATGGTGTGGGTGTTGTCGATGGTGGGCTTGTCAAAGTACGGCCAGCGGGGAATCTCCGCGCCGAAGGGGTGCGTCAGGTCAACAAAAACTTTCTTACCCATGTTTATTACCTCCAGTAAAAAATGAAATGTACTATGGTTTTGCTCCTTGCCCTTGGGGCCAGCGGCAGATTACTGCTGCTGACGGGCCAGGTAGTCAATCAGATATGCCCGCAGGCCGTCGTTGGAGGCCTGCATCTGCTCCGGTGTCCAGGACTGCCAGCCCTTTCCGGTCTTAAAGCCGTCCTCTCCCCGCTCCAGCATCTCCGCCAGACACTTGGAGGGCTCGTGATTGTCCGCCAGGGAGGGGAGAATATAGTCGTGGATGTTCTTGGTGAGGGTGATGCTCACCAGGTCGGAGTTCTCCATGGGCCCCATAATGGGCCAGCGCAGACCGGGACCGTACTTACACGCATCGTCCACAGTCTTGGCGTCGGCAATGCCGTTTTCCACCATGTAGAAGGCCTCACGCCAGAGGGCGTGCTGCAGGCGGTTGGCGATGAAGCCGGGCACATCCTTCTTGCACAGCACCGCCTTCTTGCCTACGCTGGTGAGCACGTCCAGCACCGTCTGCGCCACCGCATCGCTGGAGGCGTCCGACTTGATGACCTCCACCAGGGGAATCAGGTGCCCGGGGTTCCAGAAGTGGGTGCCCACGAAGCGCTCACGGTGGGTGAGCTGGGCGGAAATCTCGCTGGGGCTCATCACCGAAGAGTTGGTGCAGAAGATGGTGTCGGGGCGGCAGCGGGCCTCCAGCTTGGCAAAGGTCTCCCGCTTGACCTGCATATCCTCGAATACGGCCTCAATCACCAGGTCGGCCTGGCTGACCAGAGGACTTTCCAGGTCGGTGGTAAACGCCACCCGCTCCAGGCGCTCCTCCAGCTCCTGGGCGGTGAGTATGCCCTTGTCCACCAGCTGCTGGGTGTTGGCACGGATGCCGGCGGCCAAATCCGTTTCATACAGGTCGTACACACCCACGGTATAGGCGGGGTTGGCAGTCATGACGAAGGCAATGTTCTTGCCCATCATGCCCGCACCCACAATGAGAATGCGCTTGATATCCATTGCTGCTCTCCTTACCCGGCCGGGCTTACACGGTCAGGTAGCCGCCGGAGCAGTCACAGTTGCTGCCGGTGATGAAGTTGGAGGCGTCGGAGGAGAGGAACAGGCAGTAGCCCACAAAGTCCTCAGGCTCGCCCAGGCGGCCGATGGGCTCACGGGCCAGGAAGTTCTTGTACACGGCGGACTCGGGGTCGAACATCCACTCGGTCAGATCGGAGCGGAACACAGTGGGGCAGATGGAGTTGACGTTGATGCCGTACTTGGCGGTCAGGTCGCAGGCCAGGCAGGACACCATCAGGTCAGCGCCGCCCTTGGAGGTGCAGTAGCCGGTGTAGTTGGCCATGCCCCGCTTGGAGCGCTGGGAGGTGACCACCACCATCTTGCCGCCCTTGCCCTGCGCCACCATCTGGTGGGCCACATACTTGGTGACGATGTACACAGACTTACAGTCGGCGTCCATAATCTTCTGCCAGTCGGCCACAGACTGCTCCAGCACATTCTGGGGCTTGTTGTAGCCGTGGGCCACAGCCAGGATGTTCACCTCGCCGTACTTGGCCACACAGGCCTTGACCAGCCCGTCCACGTCCTCCTCCACGGCGGGGTCGGCCACGAAGTAGCCGCAGTCGATGCCCTCAGCCTGGAACTCCTCCTCCAGGGCCTTGAGCTTGGCCTCGTTGCGCCCGGTCATGAATACCTTGGCGCCGGCATAGCCGTAGGCCTTGGCCAGCACGCAGCCCAGCGCACCGGTGGCGCCGGTGACCAGGGCAACCTTGCCCTCCACGGAGAACATATTCTGTACAAAACTCTTCTGAATGGGGACCATGATAGCTTCCTCCTTGTATGTAGTGGGTGTTTTGCGCCCGGCTTTGTTGCGCGGCCCGGCGCTATTTATGCCTCAGGGTAGTTGATAATCACCAGCATCTTGGCGGGCTGATCGGACTCATTCTTCAGACCCCGGCCCTCGTTGGGGGGGAAGCTGATGGACTCGTTGGCATGAATCACATACTTGTTGCCGTCCTTGTCGGTGACGGTCATCTCCCCTTCCAGCACATAGTACACCTTCTCCAGGGGGTTGTCGTCATAGGCCCAGTCTGCGCCGCCGCCGGGTTCAAACTCAGATACGCCAATCCAGAACTTGCTGGCGCCGGTCTCGTCCTTGCCGTGGTAGCGCTTGCAGGTCACGCCGAAGTGACCGGCGGGGAAATAGGGCTCCAGCTCTTCATAGGTTCTCTTAATCATGATGCATCTTCCTTTCTTGCTTGCGCTCAGTCCGCCTGTCCTGTCGTTCAAGCCAGGTTCTACTCTATAAGAACTATTATAGGATTTTTTCTCCCATTGACAATACTGACAATTTGGTAAGGTTCTCGAAAATTTTTTTGTCCAAGTCGCTGTGCCCCTTCTTTTCGTCGAAAGTGTCCAAACTTTAACAATGCTTTTTGGTGAATTCCCCCCGCTTTTCTGTGTACTTTGTATGAAAACACGCAGAGTTTTTCTACCGAAATCAGCAACACGCACCGCCCGCCCCCCGCCGCCGTCTTGCAAGTGCCCCAAAGCTATGGTATACTGAATGCTCAGAATGGGGGTTTTTGTTCCTCTATCCCCTGGATTTCTATACTTACAGAGAAAGGGTGACATTCCGCCATGGGCGCTGCCGACGACAAGCAACCCATCAACCCCTACCACTACATCCGCCAATGCATCGGCGGGAAGTGGAAGATGACCATTCTGCACGAAATTTACACCTTTGGCTCCATCCGCTTCAACTACGCCGTGCGAGTCTTTCCCCTGTCGGAAAAGGTACTCAGCCAGCAGCTCAAGGAGCTGGTGGAGGACGGCCTGGTCAACCGCATTGCCTACGATGTAGCGCCCCCCAAGGTATCCTATGAGCTCACCGAGGCGGGCAAGCAGCTCATGCCCGCCCTGGACGCCATGTATATCTGGGCAATCCGCCGCATGGACGCACTGAATATGCCCATCGATCCGGATGCCTTTGTGGTGCACAAGTCGGAGAAGTATATGCAGGCCCTCCGTGATGTCATGGAAAACTATGATGTGCCCGAGCATGAAATTCGCGACTACAAGCCCAGGGGCTGATTGGGCCGCCCCAGCCGGGGAGGTTGGGGCATGACGGCTGTCTACGGGGTGGCCGGGCAGGAGGGACGCACCCTGACCCGTGCCCTGCTCACCTATGCCTGCACCCATCTGTGGGGGGCAGTCCCCTCCCAGCCCCTCACTTACAGCCCCCGGGGCAAGCCCCTGTTTGCCCAGCCGGGCCGGTGGCTCTCCCTGTCCCACAGCGGGGGGCTGGCCGTTTGCGCCCTGTCCGACTGCGGCCCTGTTGGGGTAGATGTGGAGCTTGTGCGCCCCCACCGGCCCTCCCTCCCCCGCTACGCCCTGGCCCCGGAGGAATTGGCCCAGTTCGACGGCACCTGGTCCTCCTTCACCCGGCTGTGGACGCTGAAGGAGAGCTGGTGCAAGCGGGAGGACAGCCCCCTCTATCCGCCCCGCCGGGCGGTAATGCCCCCCCACTGCCCCCATGAGGCCTATCACGGCGGGGACTGGTGGGCTGCTGTGTGCTGTCACGGCCCCGCCCCCGGTGAAATTGTGTGGGTGCCTCCCAGCCGCTTGCCCCCGCCCCATCCCCACCTGGAGCGGCAGGGATAAGCCCGCATATTCCATCCTATGCACCCCTATGCCCCTGCCAGGGCGCGGGGATCGTCCTTGCAGCCCACTCCCCTTCTCCCCCACTCCGCCTGCCAATCACGCCGTCCCGCCCTGCCCCATTGCAGTGGAATGGATGCAAGTCCCCCGCCCCATTCCTTTGATTTTTGCCGCCGCCTGTGTTACAATGGGTAGGATTCTCCCCCGGTGCTTTCCCCGGGGGTGTCAGTTTATCTCAAGGGAAATACAACTAATTCATGCGTTTTTTCTCTGGACATTTTTCGATTATCTGCTATAATAAACAAGTCTGTACCTGCCCTGCCGCCCCCAGCAGCACCGTTTTTCCTCTGGCTGGCGGGATGCCAGGGCGGTATACACTTCGAGAGAGAAAGAGAGCGAACAAGACACGTGGAAAAGAAAGCGAATCTCAAGCTATTGCTGCTGCTGGGCACGGATTTGTTCAGTCTGCTGTTCAGCACAGTCTTCTCCTGGCTGATCCTGAAGTATGGCTTGCAGGCGGTCACCCCCTATACCGCCGGGGAGTTTCTGCAATTCGGGCTCATCCTCCTGTGCGTATTCGTCGTGGTCTTTCTGTGGTTCTCCCACCCGGAAAGCTTTGCAAAACGCACCTGGAAGCGGGAGCTTCTGGTGGTAATCCAGTTCAACCTGAGCCTGGCGGCAGGGCTTGCCATCTGCCTGCTGATGGTAAAGGCGGGCATGGTGGACTCCCGCCATATGTTTGTGGCGGTGGTTTGCGGCAACACCGTGGTGCAGTTTCTTGTACGCCAGGGCCTGAAGCGCTTCCTCAACCTGTACTTCCGCAAAACGGGAATGGCCACTCTGGTGGGGATTATCACCACCACCGACCGGGCCGCCGCCATTGTGCGCGACCTGGGCAGCGACTGGACCGTCAACATTCAGGGCATTGCCCTGCTGGACACCTTTGGAGACGGCCCCGCCGCCGTGGAGGGCGTGCCCGTTGTGGCCGATTACCAGGGATTTATGGACTGGCTCCGCCACGAGTCGTTGGACGAGGTGTATATCAATCTGCCCTATGACACCGGCAATTCCATGCGCCCCTACCTGGAGGAGATTGAGAGCATGGGCCCCGCCGTCCACCTGAACATCCCGATTTTGGAGCCCTATATGTGCCGCCAGCAGGAGCTGGCCTGGATGCCCACGGTGGAGCGCACCCTGGGGCAGCGGGGCGGCGTCCCCTTCGTCACCCTCACCCCCAATCAGCACAGCTTCCTCCAGCTGGCCTGCAAGCGGCTGATGGACATCGCCGGTGCGCTGGTGGGCCTGGTGATTTCCGTGCCCATCATTGCCATCACCGCCATCCCCCTCAAGCTGGAGAGCCCCGGCCCCCTCTTCTTCAAGCAGAAGCGGGTAGGGCGCAACGGGCGTGTGTTCTACATCCACAAGCTGCGCAGTATGTATGTGGATGCCGAGGAGCGCAAAAAGGAGCTGATGGCCCAGAACAAGATGAACGGCCTGATGTTCAAAATGGACGACGACCCCCGCATCACCAAGGTGGGCAAGTTCATCCGCAAGACCAGCATCGACGAGCTGCCCCAGTTCCTCGATGTGCTGGTGGGCCATATGTCTCTGGTGGGCACCCGTCCCCCCACCATGGATGAGTACCGCCAGTACGAGAGCCACCACAAGCGCCGCCTGGCAATGAAGCCGGGGATCACCGGGCTGTGGCAGGTATCCGGGCGCAGCGACATCCAGGAGTTTGAGGAAGTGGTGCGGCTGGACACCACCTACATTGACAACTGGAGCCTGTGGCTGGATGTGAAAATCCTGCTGAAAACCGTGCTGGTGGTCTTCACCGGACGGGGCGCCGAATAAAGCAAATCCCCCTGGAAGCCCAAGTCCAATTGGGCTTCCAGGGGGATTTTTATGCCCCGGTATCCAGATAAGCCACGGCGTACCCGTCAAACACCTCCACCGCATACCCCTGGGCGGCAAACGCCTCGCCCTCGCCTGCCGGCGCAATATAGGCCTGGTGCTCCCCCAGGCTGGACAGGGGGTCGGCAAAGGTGTACCTGCCAAACCTTGTGACCCGGAGGTAGGCCGCCGGGTAGTTGGCATACTCCACCGTGGCGGCATACTCCGGCTGGGGCGTCTGGTCAAAGAAGAGGATCTGGGCGTGGGTCACCTGGTCATCCACGCACACGTCGGTAAACCCCTGGGCCTTGACATAGGCCACCGCCTGCTCCAGTCCGGCGTGAAAATAGCCGCCAATCTGCTCGTTCCAGCCGCCAAAGTACAGGCACACAAAGCCCGCAAAAGCTAGGGCGTATCCCGCCGCCACACCGCCTGGCACTGGCGGATGATTGCGGCACAGGCTCCACACCTGATCCAGCCCCAGGGCCAGCAGGATGAGGAGAAGAAAGTGCAGGCTGTTGCCCTTGTTGACATTGAGCAGCTCACCCAGCATCAGGCACACCAGGGTGACCGCCACCGTCTGCACGGCCACACCCCCCGCCCAAGTGAAGGTGCGGGCCTTCCACCCCGCCCAGGCCCGCCCCGCCAGGGCTGACCCGCCCAGGAGCATCAGCGGCAGGCTGAAGGGGTAGTACAGCCCAAACTCCGGGGTGGAGTTCCAGGGGAGATTGTCATTTTGACCCGCAAACACCTCCAAAAACCGCTGATAAGACTCCAGCTTGAGGAGGTTTTCCGGGGAGAACTCCCCCTCCCGCATATACAGCAGTCTGGGCACGGACAGGAAGGGCGTGCGGATTTCGGGCAAAATCCCCCGGTTGACCAATAAAAACAGCAACAGGGGCAGCGCCAAAAGGCCCAGAACCACTGCCGCTGCCACCGCCCACTTCCAGGGCAGACGGCGTCCGCCCTGGAGCACACAGCCCACGCTGAGCACCAGCACCAGAGGCACCACCGCCCAGGTGATGGCATAGGCATACAGCGCCAGACCGTACAGCGCCGCCGAGGCCACCAGCCACGCGCCGTGCTTCTCCACCCCCAGAACAAAGCAGTACAGCCCGAAGAGCAAAAAGGCGGGGGCCAGGTTGGACTCCAGACCCCACCGGCTGAGCATTATGTGCCAGGGAGAGATGGCAAGCACCCCCAGCCCCAGCACCGCCACCCTGGTGCCGAACATCCGCCGCAGCAGCAGATAGAACACCGGCAGGGACACACAGGCGCACAGGAGCTGGGGCAGGCGCAGCGCCGCTACGGTACAGCCCAGCACCATCATGGCGGGGATGGCAAGGTAGCTCTCCATCACATTCATCCCGCTGCCCCAGGAGACAAAGTAACAGGGGTTGCGGTATCCCATGGAATCCACCCCATAGTGGAGCAGGGAATAGGCCTCGTACCCGGCAAAGGCCTCATCCTGGTTGAGTCCAGCGGGGACACTCCCCCACTGGGCCACACGCACCGCCACTCCCAGGAGCACCAGGAGCAGAACATACCACTCCACACGCCCCCAGGTGCGGCCAGGCAGATGCACATTCCGATTCATGGGCACGCTTCCTCTCCGTACAGGCTATGGGGACAGGGGCAGGCGCCCCCTTGGGCGCTTCCCCTCAGCGCCTCGGTCTCTTGCAGCCTTTGTCCTGGTGACAGCCGCCGCAGCTGCCGCAGCCGCCGGAGCAGCCGCAATTGCACTCCCCCCGCACCTGGCGGCGGATGGCCCTGGCCAGATACCACACGGACCACACTGCCAGGGCAGCCAGGAGCAGATAAATCACATACTTCATCCCTGTCCCCCCTTAAAACAGCAGGGAGCCCACCTGGAACACCAGGAAGGACACCAGCCAGGCCGCCCCCATTTGCCAGGCGATGGAGGTGAGGGTCCATTTCAGGCTGTTCATCTCCCGGTACAGGGTGGACACGGCGGCCACACAGGGTACATAGAGCAGAATAAACACCAGGAAGGCATAGGCCGCCGCCGGGGTCTGGAAGGTGCCCGAGAGGGCTGCGGC
The DNA here is from genome assembly GCA_944387115.1 of uncultured Oscillospiraceae bacterium. Classification (GTDB taxonomy): domain Bacteria; phylum Bacillota; class Clostridia; order Oscillospirales; family Oscillospiraceae; genus Enterenecus. The sequence goes on along the minus strand of CALXDR010000004.1, from coordinate 54,523 downwards.
CACAGTGGCCCCACCGTCCAGGGTGGTAAAGCCGTACATCAGGCACAGGGAGGACACCACCGCCTCCTTGGCAATCAGCCCCGTGAGCAGCGCCACTGCCGCCTGCCACACGCCAAAGCCCAGGGGGGCAAAGAGTGGGGCCAGCACTGCGCCGATGCTCCCCAAAATGGATTCCCCCGGCTCCTCCACCATGCGCAGGCCGCCGGACAGGCCAAAGGACTGCAGGAACCAGAGCACCACGCTCATCGCCAGAATGAGGGTGCCCGCCTTGACCAGGAATCCCCGCACCCGCTCCCACACATGGAGCAGACAGTTGCGGGCAGTGGGCATACGGTAGGGGGGCAGCTCCAGCACAAAGGCGGCAGGCTCCCCCTGAAAGAGGGTCTTGCGCAGAAGTACGCCGGACAGGATGGCGCACAGCAAGCCCAGGATATACAGCGAGAAGATGACCACCCCTGCGCAATCGGGGAAAAAGGCCGCCGTAAGCAGTCCGTACACCGGCAGCCGGGCAGAGCAGGACAGGAAGGGCACCAGCATAATGGTCATGCGCCTGTCCTTCTCATTCTCCATGGTGCGGGCACCCAGAATGGCAGGCACAGTACAGCCAAAGCCCATAAGCATGGGGATAAAGGCCTTCCCGCTCAGGCCAAAGCGGCGCAGCAGCCGGTCCATCACAAAGGCGGCCCGGGCCATGTACCCCGAATCCTCCAGGAAGGAGAGGAAGAGGAACAGAATGGCAATCTGCGGCAGGAAGGTGAGCACGCCCCCCACGCCGCCAAGCACACCCTCCAGAAGCAGGGAGTTGACCCAGGGGGCCACGCCGCTCTGGGTGAGCAGCCAGTCCAGCCGGGTGGCAAGCCAGTCGTTGAAAAACCAATCCACACCGTCAGAGAGCACCTGCCCCGGCCCAAAGGTGAGGGTGAACATGGCCAGCATCAGCAGCAGGAACACAGGGACCGCCAGATACTTGTGGGTCACAACGGCGTCAATCTTGTCCGATACGGTGGGCGCATCCACAGGCCGCCCCCGGCGCAGGCACACCTTCACCACCCGCTGGATAAAGCGGTAGCGGGCGTCGGCAATGAGCGTCTCCCGGTCCCCCAGTGGGTAGGCCTCCTGATAGCGCTGGGCCAGGGCATCCACCTTCCAGCGGGTGGCCTCATCCAGCCCCAGAGCCTGCTCCACCAGGGAATCCCCCTCCACCAGCTTGATGGAGGCCCAGTGGGCGGGGAGATGGGCGGCATAGGCCCGGTCATGAATCAGCTCGTCCACCTGGTGGTGAATGAGGTGGGTGAACTGGTCGTACAGGTCGTCCGGCTCCACCGTCACCCCGGTGTGCATCTGCCGGTGCGCCTGCTCCAGCAGGGCCTGCACATTCTCCCCGGTGCGGGCGGTGATGGGCACCACCGGCACCCCCAGCGCCTGGGAAATCCGTGCCACATCCAGCACGTCCCCCCGCTTTTCCACCTCATCCATAAAGTTCAACGCAACCACCATGGGCCGCTCCAGCTCCAGCAGCTGGGCGGTGAGGTACAAATTCCGCTCCAGATTACTGGCGTCCACGATGTTGATGATGGCATCGGGGCGCTCCTCCACCACAAAGCTGCGGGCCACAATCTCCTCCATGGAGTAGGGGGATAGGGAGTAGATACCCGGCAGGTCTACGATGGTCACATCCCGGTTGTCCACCCGGGCCAGCCCCTCTTTCTTCTCCACCGTCACCCCCGGCCAGTTGCCCACATACTGATTGGAGCCGGTCAGGGCGTTGAACAGCGTGGTCTTTCCGCAATTGGGGTTGCCCACCAGGGCAATTTTCATCTCCCGCACATCGTGGTTTGCGTAATCTGCCACCCCTGCGTGCTCCCGCCGGCGGTGATCGTGGGCCGCAGCCATGCGCGCCAGATACTCAGGCTCCACTTCTTCCACCCGGGGACTGTTCCCATGGGGCTCCTCCCCGTGTCTGCACAGCAGGATGTGGCGGGCATCCTCCTTGCGCAGGGACAGCTCATACCCCCGCAGATTCACCTCAATGGGGTCGCCGAAGGGGGCGATTTTCTTTACCGTGACGGTGGTGCCCGGGGTAAGCCCCATGTCCACCAGCCGCCGCTTCACTGCGCCTCGGTGGTTGCCCACCGACCAGATGACCCCCGACTGCCCGGGGGCAAGCTCCTGGAGGGTCTGGCGCTTGGTCTGCGTTTCCATTGCAGCACCTCCTACTAAACTCCTACTAAAAACGCTGGGACTGCCCAGTCTATTGCGCTCTATATGGTACTACACCGCCGAAAAAATTACAAGTCCGCTGTGCCGTAAGCACAGCGGACTTGTAGTTTACCCGGCTGCTGCGGGGAGCAACCCTTCGATGATGCCACGCCGCCCCTATTCGCAAATATGCTCCAGACCCTGGGCGATGATTTTACGCACATGGTGGTCTGCCAGCGTGTAAAACACCACCTTGCCCGCTCGGCGAAAGCGAACCAGCCGGGCATTTTTCAGCACTCTGAGCTGATGGGACACCGCCGACTGGCTCACCCCCAGCAGCTGCGCCAGGTCGCACACACACAGCTCCGACTCAAACAGGGCGTACAGCAGCTTCATCCGGGTTGCGTCCCCAAATACCTTGAACAGCTCCGCCAGCTGGTACAGCTGCCCGTCCTCCGGCAGATGCTGCGCCACCTGTTCCACCCGATCCCGGTGGACAATCTGCTCTGTGCAGCACTCGTCAGCTGGATGCTCATTGTGGGACATCTCCCCACCCCCTCTCTCCTCCGGGCGCCTGCCCCGCTAAAACGCCACGAAATGATGGAGCCGGGGCGGTTTTCCCCCGGCCCTACAGCGTTTGAACGCCTTGCCCCAGGTGCGTAAGATTGTGTACGCTCTTCTTTCCCGTGGACATACGCCTGGAGAAACACTCTACTCAGGGGAAATGGGGTGACAATTCCAACAGGAATCGAACCCTATTTCCCCTGCATCCCCTCAAAAAAGTCCTTGGACTTTTTTGAGAAGGCTCGGACGCTTCTTCATTGTCACGCCTCTCTCCCCTCCGCTGACGCTCGGCTTCCCTCCGACTCAGGGCAAATCCGGCCGGGCTATGCCCGCCCTGGGTTTTGCCCTTCGCTCCAGTCCATCCGAGCTGCTCCGGGGGCTCGGACGCTTCTTCGCTGTCACGCTTCGCCTGTTCGCAACGGCTGGCTTCCCTCCGATTCGGGACAAAACCGGGGGGCTGCGCCCCCCTGGGTTTTATTCCTCACTTCGGTCCATCCAGCCTGCTCACGACGGCTTAGCGCTTCTGTGTTGTCACGCCTCGCCTGCTCACGACGCCCGGCTTCCCTCCGTCTCGGGACAACCATGGCAGGCTACGCCTGCCTTACATGGTTATCCCTCGCTCCGGTCCATCCGGGCTGTTCGCGACGGCTCAGCGCTTCTATTTAATACCTCCGCACCACTGCCACAACCTTCCCCAAAATGGTGCAGCCTGTGCCGTCAATGGGCTGGTACTCCCCGCTGCGGTTTTCCGGCAGCAGCCACAGGTGTCCATCACTGCCCCGGCGGTAGGTCTTGACCGTGGCCTCATCTTCAAACAGGGCCACCACAATTTCTCCGTTGCGGGCGTCCTGCTGCTGATGCACCACCACCAGATCTCCCGGGAGAATCCCCGCATCCAGCATGGACTCCCCCTGCACCCGCAGGGCAAAGTGCTCCCCCGTCAGGCCGTTGGTGTCAAAGGTGAGGTACTCGTCAATACACTCCTGGGCCAGAATCGGGGCGCCGGCAGCCACCGCCCCCACCACAGGCACCTGGTCCCGGCGGTTGTGTGCGCCGTCGGCGATGGAGATGGCCCGTGTCTTCCCCTCCGCCTGGCTGATGAACCCCGCCTCCCGCAGCCCCTTGAGGTGGAAATGCACTGTGGACGGGGAGCGCAGGTGTACCGCCTGGGCGATTTCCCGCACCGAGGGGGGATAGCCATGCTCCTGGGAAAAATCCAGGATATAGTCATAGATTTGCTGTTGTTTGGGGGATAATCTGCTCACAGGGGCTGGCTCCTTTCCAATACCGCTTATGGGGGTAGTGTACCATATCCCACCTGCGCTGTCAAACAAGCGTTCGCCTTCCAACAGGAGAAAAAAGTGTCCCCTTTCCCGATGGTTTCCCCAGTTGCAAGTATCACCGGAGTTTGTTATAATAGAAGATAATTTTATCTTTGAGGACTGACAGCATGAAATACAAACAGTGGAATCTGCGCCCTCCGGCACCGACAGGGGCGCTCCAGGCGCTGGAGGGGCTTGGGCTGTCCCCGCTGTGCGCCTGCGTCCTGTATGCCCGGGGGGTGGATAGTCCGGAAAAGGCCAGGGCCTTTTTGTCCGATACCCCCTTTCACGCCCGTGACCCCTTTCTCCTGAAGGATATGGACCGGGCAGTGGCCCGCATCTCCCAGGCGCTGGCAAGCGGCGAGCAGATGGCGGTATACGGCGACTATGATGTAGACGGCATCACCTCCACCTGCCTGCTCACCGAGCGGCTGCGGGAGCTGGGGGGCGATGTGGTCAGTTACATCCCCGACCGGATGGAGGAGGGCTATGGCCTCAACCCCACCGCCATCTCCGCCCTGCACCGGCAGGGCGTGGGGCTGATTATCACCGTGGACTGCGGCATCACCGCCGTGGGCGAGGTGGAATACGCCCGCAGTCTGGGGGTGGATGTGGTCATCACCGACCACCACCAGTGCAAGGACACCCTTCCTCAGGCGGTGGCGGTGGTAGACCCCCGGCGGGAGGACTGCCCCTACCCCTTCAAGGAGCTGGCAGGGGTTGGGGTGGCCCTCAAGCTGGCCCTGGCGCTGGCTCCGCCGGAGGCCCGGCAGGAGGTGATGGAGCGCTATGGCGAGCTTGCCGCCGTGGGCACCGTGGCAGATGTGATGGTGCTGGCGGACGAAAACCGCTCCCTGGTGCGCACCGGACTGGATTTGCTCGCCTGCACCCAGCGCCCCGGTCTGCACGCACTGCTCCAGGAGGTGCTGGGCCGGGACGGACGCCAGCCCACCTCTGCCACCATTGGATTCAGCATTGCCCCCCGGCTCAACGCCTCCGGGCGCATTCAGCACGCCTCCTTGGCCCTGGAGCTGCTCCTCACCCGGGAGGAGGAGCGGGGGGTAGAACTGGCCTCCGCCCTGGGGGAGCTCAACCGGGAGCGGCAGGCCATGGAGCAGGAAATCATAGACTCCTGCCAGGCCATGCTGGAGCAAGATCCCCAGCTGCTCGGCCCGGCCCTGGTGCTGGCGGGGGAGAATTGGCACCAGGGGGTCATTGGCATTGTGGCCTCCCGGCTGGCAGAGCAGTACGGCCGCCCCACCCTGATGATCAGCCTGGACCGGGAGAAGGGCAAGGGAAAGGGCTCCTGCCGCTCCTATGGGGAATTCAACCTCTTCGCCGCCCTGGAGCGGTGCGCCCCCCTGCTGGAGGGCTTCGGGGGACATGCCAAGGCGGCGGGGCTCACCATTCAGGCCGACCAAATCCCCGCCCTGCGCCAGGCCATGGGGGATTTGGTTGCAGAGCACACCCGCCACACCCCCATGGTATCCACCCTGGACATCGATGCGGAAATTGACTGCTGCCGTCAGCTCACCTGCCAGGCCGTCGATCAGCTGGACCTGCTGGAGCCCACAGGCCACGGCAACGAGCGCCCCGTGTTTCTCGCCCGCTCCATGTATGTGGTCAGCTGCGGAGATGTGGGCGGCGGGCGGCACCTGAAGCTCCGGGTGCGCCGGGACGGGGAGGTGCTGGACGCCATCTTTTTCTCCGCCAACACCGCCAGCTGTCAGGTGTCCCCGGGGGACCGGCTGGACTTGGCCTTCACCCTCCACATCAACGAATTTCGGGGCAGCCGCACCCCGCAGCTCCAGCTGTGCGATTTGCGTCCCGCCCCGCCCCGCCCCCAGCTGGAGCTGGAGCTGTTCCACCGCCTACAGGCGGGACAGGCCCTGTCCCGGTGGGAAGCGGGACTGCTCCTCCCCCAGCGCCCCGACTGCGCCCAGCTGTGGCGCTATCTGGCCCGCACCTGTACCCAGCCGGACACTGCGGTGCCTCTGGAGCAGCTGGCCCGCCACGCCCTGGCTCACAGCGGCGGCGCCGCCTATGGGAAGGCCCTGGTGGGCCTGCATGTGATGGCGCAGCTCAACCTCATCCGCTTCACCCTCTCCGGCCACAGCGCCACCATCTGCCTCAACCGCACCGCCGCAAAGGCGGATTTGGAGCAGGCTCCCATGATGCGCCAGCTGCGCGCCATGCTGGAGTGAGCCTGCACCCCCCACGCTTTTGACGGCGGGCGGGCTGGCCTTTGCCGAAAGCCCCCCATCCCCTTGCCTTGCAGCGCCCTTGCCCCAGCCCGCAAGGCCCTTCCTCAAATCCAGCAAGGAGGTATCGTAATGGATCATGTCCTTACCCAATACCAGTCCCTCGAGCACATTGTGCTTGAAAACAATTCTGAGGCCAACGTGGAGCGCCTCCGCCAGGCCTTTGACTATGCCCGTGCACACCACGGCAGTCAGATGCGCAAAAGCGGCGAGCCATACATCACCCACCCCATCGCCGTGGCCGTCCTTGTGGCAGAGCTGGATTTGGACACCGACTCGGTCATTGCCGCTCTGCTCCACGACTGCATTGAGGACACCGACTCCACCCACGAGGATATTGCCCATCTTTTTGGGGACACGGTAGCCAATCTGGTGGACGGGGTGACCAAGCTCACCCGGATGCAGTACACCTCCAAAGAGGACGAGCAGATGGAAAACCTGCGCAAGATGTTCATGGCCATGGCCAAGGATGTGCGGGTGATTCTCATCAAGCTGTGCGACCGGCTGCACAATATGCGCACCCTCCAGTTCCAGACCCCCCGCAAGCAGAAGGAAAAGTCCCTGGAGACCATGGAGATTTACGCCCCCATCGCCCACCGCCTGGGTATGCAGAAGCTGAAGTGGGAGCTAGAGGATCTGTCCCTTCGCTACCTGGACCCGGTGGGCTACCAGGAGGTGGAGCAGGAGCTGGAGGCCCTCACCCAGCAAAACTCCGAGTTTCTCTCCCGGATGCGCGATCAAATTGAGCAGCGCCTCAAGAAAGAGGGCATCCAGTGCACGGTGTACGGGCGGCTCAAGCACATCTACTCTATCTACCGCAAGATGTACGCCCAGAGCAAGACCCTGCGGGAGATTTTCGACATCTATGCCCTGCGGGTGATTGTGGAGGACATCTCCAGCTGCTACAATGTCCTCGGCTCCATCCACGATATGTTCAACCCCGTGCTGGGCCGGTTCAAAGACTACATTGGCACCCCCAAGCCCAATGGGTACCAGTCCCTCCACACCACCGTGGTGGGGCGGGAGGGCATTCCCTTCGAGGTGCAAATCCGCACCTGGAAGATGCACCAGACCGCCGAATACGGCGTGGCCGCCCACTGGAAGTACAAGCAGGGCATGGCAAACAGCAACCTGGGCACCGAGCAGGAGTTTGAATGGGTGCGCAAGCTGCTGGAGAGCCAGCAGGACACCGACCCGGATGAGTTTGTGCGCACCCTCAAGGTGGATATGTTCGCCGACGAGGTATTTGTCTTTACCCCCAACGGGGATGTGAAGAGCCTGCCCGCCGGAGCCACCCCCATTGACTTTGCCTATTCCATCCACTCCGCCGTGGGCAACTCCATGACGGGCGCCAGGGTAAACGGGCGCATTGTCACCTTTGATACCCCCTTGAAAAACGGGGACATTGTGGAGATTCTCACCTCCAAGTCTGCCCGAGGCCCCAGCCGGGACTGGATGCACATCTGCAAGTCCAACGAAGCCCGCAACAAAATCCGCCAGTGGTTCAAGAAAGAGCGCCGGGAGGAGAATATCGTCACCGGACGGGCCGCCTTCGAGGCGGAGCTGAAGCACGCCGGACTGACCATGTCCGCCATCACCGCCTCCCCTGAGCTGCTGGACACCCTGCTCAAGCGGGTGCGCTTCGGCGCCCTGGAGGAGCTGTATGCCGCCATCGGCTACGGCGGTATGTCCGCAGCTAAGGCGGTGGGCCGGATGAAGGAGGAGCTGACCCGCCTGGGCCGTCTGGAGCGGCAGCACGCCGACCGCCAGGCCATGCACGCCTCCCTGTCCGCCGGGGAGACGGTGTTCCCCGCCACCGCCAAGCAGACCTCCGCCCCCCGCCCCCGCCGCTCGGAGAGCGGAATCATTGTGGAGGGGCTGGACAACTGCATGGTGAAGTTTTCTAAATGCTGCACCCCCGTCCCCGGCGACCCGGTGGTGGGCTTTATCACCCGGGGCTATGGCGTGTCCATCCACCGCAAGGATTGCCCCAACGCCGATCCCGCCCGCCGCAAACCGGAAGAGGCAGGGCGCTGGGTGGAGGTGTCCTGGGTGGATGGCGAGCAGACCTCCTACCACACCAGCCTGGAGGTGTCCGCCAAGGACCGGGATGGCCTGGCCCTGGATGTGGCCATGGCGCTGTCCGCCCAAAAAGCCAAGCTCAGCAATATGTCCGCCCGGGCCCAGCCCGACGGCTATGCCGTGGTCATCCTGGACCTGGTGGTGAAAGACCAGAAGGAGCTTACCAGCATCATCAACAAGCTCTCCCAGGTTCCCGGCGTGCTGGGGGTGCGCCGTGCCACAGGGTGAGCGGCTCTGCCATGCCTAACCCCCCTCTGTCCCGCCGGGACAGAACACTTTTTCGCAGTCCGACTGTCCTCCGGGACAGCGTGTAAGGAGATTGATTGTTTCATGTCCAACCCCGCCTTTCAGCCCCTCCTATTTGGAGGGGATATCAATGTGTACAGTATGGCCCGGGCCTTTCACGAGGCCTATGGAGTCAAGAGCATCGTCTACGGCAAATATGTGTCCTTCCCCTGCTCGTACAGCTCCATCATTGACTATCGCCCCTGCCCCGACAACGATCACGAGGCCACCTTCCTGCGCAGCGTGTGCACCGTGGCCCAGGAGCACCCCGACAAGACCATCCTGCTGGTTGGGTGCGGGGACAACTATGTGAAGCTGGCCGCCCACCTCAAGCCCCAGTTCCCGGACAATGTGCGCTGCAACTACATCTCCGGCGCACTGATGGACCAGCTCACCGACAAAGAGCAATTTTACGCCCTGTGCGACCGGTATGGCATTGACCATCCCGCCACTGTGGTGTACCGCCCCGAGATGGGTCACGACTTCACCCTTCCCTGGGCCCCTCCTTACATCGCCAAGCCCTCTGACGGGGTGGCCTACTGGGCCACAGGGCACAGCGAACTGAAAAAGGTGTACATCTGCCAGAGCCGGCAGGAGCTGCTGGAGGCGCTGGACGAGGTGTACGCCGCCGGATATCCCGGCAGTATGATTCTCCAGGAATTCATCCCCGGTGACGACACCTATATGCGGGTGCTCACCAACTACTCCGACACGGCGGGCAAGGTCAAGCTGATGTGCCTGGGCCATGTTCTGCTGGAGGAGCACTCCCCCCACGGCATCGGCAACCATGCAGTGATTATCACCGAGTACGACCAGGATTTGTGCCGCCGGGTGCAGGTCATGCTGGAGGATTTGGGCTATGTGGGCTTCTCCAACCTGGACATCAAGTACGACAGCCGGGATGGCAAGTACAAGGCCTTTGAAATCAACTGCCGCCAGGGCCGCAGCAACTACTATGTCACCGGCTCGGGACACAACATCGCCCGCTATCTGGTGGAAGACCTGCTGGAGCACAAGGACTTGCCCCTGACCGTGGTGCAGGACCGCACCATCTGGCGGATGATTCCCCGCCGCCTGGCCTACACCTTCATCCCCAAGGCCTACCACAGCCAGATGAAGGCGCTGTTCCGACGGGGCACCGACCACCACTCCATGGAGTATGCCGGGGACTACACCCCCCACCGCCTGCTGCGCATTCTGAAAAACCATATCGGGACCTATGTGCGCTTTTACAAGTACACCCCCAAGCCCAATAAGTGAGGAGCAGCGCCATGTTTGACGGGAAATTAGGCATTTTGGGCGGCATGGGCCCCCAGGCCACCCAGCTATTCTACCAATACATTTTGGACCGCACCCCTGCCGCCCGGGATCAGGACCACCTGCCCACGGTAATTCTCTCAGATACGGGGATGCCCGACCGCACCGCCGCCATCCTATCCGGGCACACCGAACCGCTCTATCAGCGCCTGCTGGCGGATGTGCTCCAGCTGTGCCAGTGCGGCTGCACTGCCATTGCCATCCCCTGCAACACCTCCCATTACTTTGTGCCCCGGCTCCAGCAGGAAGCCCCGGTGCCTGTGCTCAACATGATTGAGCAGACCGCCGCCGCCCTGGCCCGGCAGGGGCTGCGCCGCCCCGGCATTTTGGCCACCGACGGCACCATCCGCACCGGGCTGTACCAGCAGGCCTGTGCCGCCCTGGGCCTGGAGGCGGTGGCCCCGGACGGGGACACCCAGCGCCTGGTCATGTCCCTCATCTATGACCAGATTAAGCAGGGCCAGCGGGGCTGCCCCCACACCTTTGCTGCCATTGACGCCGCCATTCGTGCCGCCGGGTGCGACTGCGCCATTCTGGCCTGCACAGAGCTGTCCGTCTTTGCCTCCCACCACCCCTTGCCCCCCTTCTACCTGGATGCCATGGCAGTGCTGGCCGACTGCGCACTGTCTGCCTGCGGCAAAATCTAAAGAAAGATTGAGGTACTCCCCATGCAACAACACTATGACACCCTGGGCGTGTACTGCGCCCTGCTCCAACGGGAAGGCCTGCTTGCCGTCCCCCCGCTGCGCAGCTTCCCCATGTCTCAAGAGGTACGGTCGGTTTCCGACAACTCTCAGCACGTCATATCCAACACCCTATTTGTGTGCAAGGGCGCCCACTTCAAGCCGGAGTATCTGGTGCAGGCCGCCCAAAGCGGCGCCCTTGCCTATGTCAGCGAAACCCCCTACCCCGATGTGGATTTGCCCTGCATTCAGGTCACAGACATCCGCCGTGCCCTCCCCCTGCTGGCGGTGCAGTTTTACCACGACCCCTCTCAGCGCCTGCCCGTCATCGGCATCACCGGCACCAAGGGCAAGTCCACCACTACCTACTATCTGAAGTATATTCTGGACGCCTACCTCGCCCAGCGCAACAGCGCCTGCGGCGTCATCTCCTCCATTGACACCTACGACGGCGTGGAACAGTTTGAATCCCACCTCACCACCCCGGAACCCATCGAGCTGCAGCGCCACTTTTCCAATGCCATCCAGTCCGGTCTGGGCTATATGGTGATGGAGGTATCCTCCCAGGCTCTGAAATATCACCGCACTCTAGGCACCCACTTTGCCGCCAGCTGTTTCCTCAACATCGGCGAGGATCACATCTCTCCTGTGGAGCACACCGACTTCGAGGACTACTTCCAGTCCAAGCTCAAGCTGTTTGCCCAGACACAGACGGCCTGTGTCAACCTGGACGCCGCCCACGCCCCCCGGATCCTCTCCGCCGCCCACCGCAGCGCCGCCAAAGCCCTCACCTTCTCCCGCCGTGACCGGTGGGCGGATGTGTTCGCCCGGCGGGTGCGCAAGGTGGGGAATCACATCACCCTCCAGGTGGAGGCAGGACATCTCTCCGGCCACTACCAGCTGTCCATGCCGGGTATGTTCAACGTGGAAAATGCCCTGGCCGCCATCACCATCTGTCTGGCCCTGAACATCCCCCAGTGGGCGGTGCAGCAGGGTCTGGAGCAGGCCCAGGTGCCCGGCCGGATGGAGGTATTCCAGAGCACCGACCGCCGGGTGGTGGCCGTGGTGGACTACGCCCACAACCGCATGAGCTTTGAGGCGCTCTTCCGCTCGGTGGCGGAGGAGTACCCCAAGCGGCGCATTGTCACCGTCTTTGGCTGTCCCGGCAAAAAGGCCTTTGACCGCCGCCGGGATTTGGGCGAGGTATCGGGCAAGCACTCCCAGTTTGTCATCCTCACCGAGGAGGACTCCGGGGAGGAGAACACCATGGACATCTGCCGGGAAATTGCCGCCCATGTGGAGGCCGCCGGCTGTCCCTACGACATTCAGCCCAACCGAGGGGAGGCCATCCGCCAGGCGGTGCTGGGCTGCAAAACCCCCTCCGTCCTCCTCATCACCGGAAAGGGCGCAGAGACCCGGCAAAAGCGGGGGCTGGAATACATCGAAACCCCCTCCGATGTGGACTATGTGCGCACCTTCCTGGAAGAGTATGAGGCCCGCCAGATTGCGCATCTGATAGATACGGAAGATCAGGCCAGAGCCTGAAGCCCTCCAACGGATAACAGACAAAACACCCCGTACTCCCATTGCAGGAGTACGGGGTGTTTCCATTGGCGGGGGTGGAAGGCTCCTACAGGAATCGAACCCTATTCCCCCTGCATCCCCTCAAAAAAGTCCTTGGACTTTTTTGAAGCGCTCAGCGCTTCGATGATGTCACGCCTCGCCTGCTCACGACGCCCGGCTTCACTCCGACTCAGGGCAAACCCGGCCGGGCTGTGCCCTCCCTGGGCTTTGCCCTTCGCTCCAGTCCATCCGAGGGGCGGCGGGGTTCGGACGCTTCGCTTCTGTCTCACAGAGTTTCGCCGCCCGCAGGCGGCGAAATAAAGTCCAATCCTGTGTTTTCCGGGGACATGCGCCTCGGAAAACACTCTTCTCAGGGGGAATGGGGTGACAATTCCGAAGGAATCGAACCCTATTCCCCCTGCATCCCCTCAAAAAAGTCCTTGGACTTTTTTGAAGCGCTCAGCGCTTCGATGATGTCACGCCTCGCCTGCTCACGACGCCCGGCTTCACTCCGATTCGGAACAAAACCGGGTGGCTTCGCCCCCCTGGGTTTTATTCCTCACTTCGCTCCATCCGGGCTGTTCGCAACGGCTCGGACGCTTCCCTAACCACTTCCTCCTCCCACAGGGGACGGCGCACCCCCTGGCACTCGATGTATCGCTCATGCCCCTTGCCCAGCAGCGCCACAAGATCCTCCGGCCCTGCCAGCTCCAGCGCCAACCGGATGGCCCGCTCCCGGTTGTACTCCACCCGCCAGGGGATACGGCTGCCCAGGGCGGCAGTGATGTGGGCGCAGATGTCCTCCACCCGCTCCCACCGGGGATTGTCCTCGGTGACCACCGCCAAATCCGCCCATTCCGCCACCGCCAGCGCCATATCCCGCCGCCGCATGGGGGGACGGTCGCCCCCCGCTCCAAACACCACAATCAGCCGCCGGTGGGGGTATGCGGACAGCGCAGAGAGGAGGGCACGGACGCTCTCCCCATTGTGGGCATAGTCGATGAGCACCATGGGGTGCTCCACCCCCTCCACCCGCTGGGTGCGTCCAGGCACCTTTACCCCCGCCAGCCCTCCTCGAATGGCTCCATCCTCCACCCCCATAGCCCGGCACAGCGCCACTGCCGCCAGGGCATTGGCGGCGTTGAACTGCCCGGGCAGCGCCACCTGATAGGGGGCGTCGCAGTCTGATACAGAAAACCGGGTGGACAGCCCATCCCCCGCAGGCTCCACCCCACTGCCCCGCAGGCTCACCCCAGGGCCAAAGCCAAAGGTGCTTTGCGCCACGCCAGGGGGAATCCGCTTTGCCATGGCGCTCCAGCTGGGGTCGTCCCCATTGCCCACCGCCAGGCGGCACTGGGCAAACAGCCGGGCCTTGCACGCCTGGTACTCCTCCCAGCTGCCATGCTCTCCCGGCCCAATGTGGTCTGGGGACAGGTTGAGAAACAGCGCCCCGTCCACCGTGACCCCCGCCAACCGCTCCTGCTTCATGGCCTGGGAGGATACCTCCAGCACCACATGGGTACACCCCGCATCCGCCAGCTGGCGCAGCTGTGCCTGGAGGGTAATGGGCTCCGGGGTGGTGTTGTCCGGCACAGCCAGCTGCTCCCGCCCCAAAAAGGTGCCCAGCGTGCCCACCATCCCCGTCCGGTATCCCGCCTCCAGCAGGATGTCCCGCAGCATATGGGCCGTGGTGGTCTTGCCCTTGGTGCCTGTCACCGCCAGCAGGGTGAGGGACTGGGCCGGGTGCTGGTACCACTGCGCCGCCAGCAGCGCCAGGGTGCGCCGGGGATTTTTCACGGTGATGCAGGGCACCCCTACGCCCGCTGCTCCGCCTTCCTCCCCCCGCAGCACTGCGCAGGCCCCCCGCTCCACCGCCTGGGCAATGTAATCCTCCCCCCGGCGGTGCTGGCCGGGCAGGGCTGCAAAGAGCATCCCCGGCTTGACGTGGCGGGAGTCACAGGCAAGCCCTGTCACCTCGGTGTCCTGTGTACACGCCAGCCCCAGCGGGGCCAGCAGTTGGGATAGGCGCATACCTCCCCCTCCTCTCTGCCCCACTCTATGCCCCACCCGGCGCTGGGGATACACCCTCCCCGCCCCATCTCCCCATTGCCCCGCAAAATGAATGCAGGCCGGAGGGTAGCTCCCCTCCGGCCTGCACTCAGTGCGTAACTCGAACATTTGAAGGTATCTGTCAGCCTCGCCCCCGGAAGGGGGCGGGGCACTGACAACAAAGGGTGAGACGGCTTAGCGGGGACGGTCGGGGCTGACGTAGGTCTTTGCCTGCTCCTCTCCCCGCAGCACCCGCAGGCCGCCCAGGGCCAGCGCGCGCATCTCGTCCTCGCCGGGGTACACCACCACAGGGGCGATGAAGGACACCATCCGGGTCAGCTCCTGGGTGACATAGCTGGAATAGGCCACGCCGCCGGTGAGGAGAATAGCGTCCACCTTGCCGCATACGCCGGGGGCGATTTTGCCGATGTTCTTGGCGATGTTGAGAATCATGGCGTCGTACACCAGCTTGGCGTGCTGGTCGCCGCCGGCAATCCTCTGCTCCACCTCTCGACCGTCGGTGGTGCCCAGGTGGGCCATCAGACCGCCGCGGCTCTTGACGGTCTTCATCATCTCCTTTTGGGTCATGCCCTCCTGGAAGCAGGCGGCAATCACATCAAACATGGGCAGCCCGCCTGCCCGCTCGGCGGAGAAGGGGCCCTCCTCATCGTTGATAAAGTCCTCAATGCGGCCGTTGTGGTGGAGATTCACCGAAATGCCGCCCCCCAGATGGGCCACAATCACCGTAACATCCTCGTAGCGCTTTCCCTGCTCCCGGGCATAGCGCAGTGCGGCGGCCCGGGTATTCAGATTGTGCCCCATGCCCTTGCGGTGCATCGTGGGCAGACCGGTGACCTTGTTGATGGGCAGCAGCTCCTCCACCGTCACCCCGTCGTAGATGAAGGCGGGAATGCCCAGCTGACGGCCGATGTCCAGGGCAATCATGGCCCCCACATTGGAGGCGTGCTCGTTGCGGGGCTTGTTGCGCAGCTGCCAGACCATATCGTCGTTGATCTCATAGGCGCCCGCCTCAATGGCGGTGAGCAGGCCGCCCCGGGAGACAATGGCGGTGAGGGAGTCCAGGCCAATGCCGTGTTCCTTGAGGCACTCCAGCACCAAATCCCGGCGGAAGCCGTACTGGTCGGCCACACAGTCAAATCCCTCCAGCTCCTGGGCGGTGTGGGTCACGGATTCTACAAACAAAGGGGTCTCCCCCTCAAACACAGCCAGCTTGGTGGATGTGGAGCCGGGGTTGAGAATGAGCAGTCGTTCCATGGATATTCCTCCTTACTTCTGAGCTGCCACGGCGCTGATGACGATGGACAGATACTTCTCCTCGGGGCTGGAGCCGCGGCTGGTCATGACAATGGGGCACTTTGCGCCCACAATGAAGCCTGCCATCTTGGCCCCGCAGGTGACCGCCAGCATCTTGCCCATGATGTTGCCGGCATGGATGTTGGGGGCGACCAGCACGTCGCAGTCCCCGGCGCAGGGGCTCTGGAAGCCCTTGAAGTCGGCAATTTCACGGCTCACAGCACAGTCATAGGAGATGGGCCCCTCCACAATGCAGCCGGAAATCTCCCCGTTCTCATTCATCTGCTTGAGCAGGTCGGCCTCCACCGTCTCGGGCATCTTGGGGTTGACCTTCTCCACACAGGTGACCACCCCCACCTTGGGCATATCGTAGCCCATGGAGCGCAGGGTGTCCACGGTGTTGCAGATGATGTCCCGCTTCTGCTCCAGGGTGGGATAGGTGACCATCCCCCCGTCCACAGGTACCAGCAGCTTGTGATAGCCGGGCACCTGGAACATGGTAAAGTGGCTCATGGTGCGCCCCTGGCCCAGGCCGCACTCCTTATTCACCACCGCCTTGAGGAGCACAGAGGTGTCCAGCTTTCCCTTCATCAAAAAGTCCGCCTTGCCCTCCACCACAAGGGACACCGCCTTGCGGGCAGCCTCTGCCAGGTCGGGCACATCGTAGATGTCCTCCTAGGGCACCACAGCGCCAAACTCCGCCAGCGCCGCATCAACCAGCTTCTTATCTCCCACCAGCACGGGGATGGCAATCCCCTCCTCACGGGCCTTGAGCACCGCTTCAATGGTGTGGGGGTCCCCGGCGGCGGCCACCGCCATGCGGGCGGTGCTGGGCTTGCTCTTGGCAGCGGCAATCAGTTCATCAAAGCTTTTGTAAACCATGGTTGGCGTTCTCCTCTCCAGGTGGCAAGACGGTTTGTCTTTGCATTCTATATCTTGCAAGATTAGTATTATCATCTTACCACACTCACCCAAAAAGTCAAGGAAAGCCTGTCCGGGATTTTACACAAAATCCGCCCCTCCGCTCCGTAGATTTCCACAAACCGCCCCCAGTGCGCCCCTTGCATTTCCCGGCAGCTTCTGTTATATTATATCGGTATACATAGTTCAGAAACCCTCTGTTGAAGGAGCGACTCCCATGGCGGCAATCAAAAAACAATCCCTGGTGGACCAGGTATACGAGCGTTTGCGGGCGGACATCATCCACCTGCGTATGCCCCTGGGTAGCAAGGTCAATGTCAATGAGCTGCAGGAGGTGCTGGGGGTGAGCTGCACCCCCATCCGCGAGGCCATCAACCGCCTTCAGCAGGAAGGGCTGATTACCTACGAAAACAATGTGGGGGCCCATGTGCTCACCCTCACCGCCCAGGACGTGGAGGAAATTCAGCTTTTGGCCACCACCCTCCACTGCGCCGCTGCCCGCCTTGCCATGGAGCGGGGCGACCGGTATGCCATGGGGCAGCAGCTGCGTGCCCTGCTGGCCAAGCTGGAGCAGGCCCGCACCCCCCAGGAGCAGGTGAAGGTCATCCACCACCTCATCGAGGTGTTCTATCTCCACTGCGGCAACCGCCGGTTGGACCGGAGTATGCTGGCCATTCAGGGGCAGCAGCTGCTGCTGCGCAACCTGTATGCCCAGGAGGGCATGGACATGGAGCAGATTTTCTCTGATTTCTCCCAGGTGTGCCAGGGTGTAGAGGCGGGCGATACCGAGCAGGTGTGCGCCGCCATCCGAACCAACGCCCAGCGCATGGAGCACTGCCTCACCTGCGCCCTCCAGCCATCCCAGCGCACCACTTGACTTTTTCCCCGCAGACCAATACAATAGGTTTTCCAGAAATTTTGGTGCGCCCGCCGCACCTAGGATAAAGGACGGATTGACATGGCACAAGACAAACGCAAGCAGGTCAGCCAGATTACCGACATGGAGGCGGATTTCGCCCAGTGGTTTACGGATGTGTGCCTCAAGGCTGAGCTGATTGACTACTCCTCCCTGAAGGGCGTGTTCATCTACCGCCCCTATGGCTATGCCATCTGGGAGAACTTCCAGAAGATTTTGGACGGGATGTTCAAGGCCACCGGGCACGAGAATGTGTACCTGCCCATGCTCATCCCCGAGTCCCTGCTCCAGAAGGAGAAGGACCACGTGGAGGGCTTTGCCCCCGAGTGCGCCTGGGTGACCTACGGCGGCAGCGAGGAGCTGGAGGAGCGCTATTGCATCCGCCCCACCTCCGAAACCCTGTTTTGTGAGCACTATGCCCACATCATCCAGTCCCACCGTGATTTGCCCAAGCTGTACAACCAGTGGTGCTCTGTACTGCGCTGGGAGAAGACCAGCCGCCCCTTCCTGCGCCACCGGGAGTTTTTGTGGCAGGAGGGCCACACCATGCACGCCACTGCCCAGGAGGCCCAGGAGGAGACCGAGCGTATGTTCAACATCTACGCCGACTTCTGCGAAAACTACCTGGCCATGCCGGTGGTGAAGGGGCGCAAGACGGACAAGGAGAAGTTCTCCGGGGCGGAGGCCACCTACACCGTGGAGTGCATGATGCACGATAAAAAAGCCCTCCAGGCGGGCACCAGCCACTACTTCGGCGACGGCTTTGCACGGGCCTTCAACATCACCTTTGCCGGAAAGGACAACCAGCTCCACCATCCCTTCCAGACCAGCTGGGGCGTGTCCACCCGTCTGATTGGCGGCCTGATTATGACCCACGGCGACAACAACGGCCTGGTGCTCCCCCCCAAGGTGGCCCCCATCCAGGTGGTCATCATCCCCGTGGCTCAGCACAAGCCCGGTGTTCTGGAGGCCAACCGTGCCCTGCTGGAGCGGCTGCAGAAGGCCGGCGTCCGGGTGAAGCTGGACGAGAGCGACAACACCCCTGGCTGGAAGTTTGCCGAGTACGAGATGAAGGGCGTGCCCCTGCGCCTGGAGCTGGGCCCCAAGGACATGGAGCAGAACCAGTGCGTCCTGGCCCGGCGGGACAGCGGCGAAAAGACTGTGGTGTCCCTGGACGGCCTGGAGGACACCGTGGCCCAGATGCTGGAGGACATCCAGAAGGGCCTGTATCAGCGTGCCAAGGCCAATTTGGAGGAGAACACCTATCCCTGCGCCACCCTGGAGGAGGTCAAGGAGCGCATGGCCCAGCGGGGCGGCTTCGCCAAGACCATGTGGTGCGGCGATTTGGCCTGCGAGATGCGCATGAAGGAGGAGGCCGGCGTGTCCTCCCGCTGCATCCCCCTGGAGCAGGAGCACCTGGGCGATGTGTGCGCCTGCTGCGGCAAGCCCGCCAAGCATATGGTCTATTGGGGCGTGGCCTACTAAGCCAGTCCCTCACATCCGATTCCTGTCCGTCCCCTGTCTGCACTGCGCAGGCAGGGGACATTTTTTACCCCGAAGGGGACTGGTGAGGATTGACAGAGGCGGGTATCCTGTCGTATGCTGTTCTCATCCTACATCGAGGGGGCGTCATGGTGGACTTGAAGCTGCTGAAAACCTTTGTGGCTGTGGCCAACCACAGCTCTTTTACCGGGGCGGCCAAGGAGCGGTACATCGCCCAAAGTGCGGTGAGCAAGCACATCAATCTGCTGGAGCAGGAGCTGGGCGTACAGCTGTTTTTGCGGGATACCCGCATGGTGCGCCTCACCCAGGAGGGCGAGCGTTTTTATCACAGCTGCGTGCAGATTCTAGAGGAGCTGGACGAGGCGGTGACCACCCTGCGCCACCCCCGCCAGGCACAGGTCGGACGGCTGCGGGCGGGGGCCTTCAGTGTCCTGGCAGACGAAGCCGTGTCGGTGCTGCGTGCCTTCCGCCAGGTCCATCCCCAGGTGCGCACCCAGCTGGACTGGTTTGAATTCGGTCAGCTCATTCATCAGGTGGACAGCGGCGGGGTGGATGTGGCCTTCACCATGGGCTTTGCCCGTACCGGACGCCCCCACCTGCGCCGGCGCACCCTGGAGCGGGGGCGGCTGCAGGTGCTCCTCAGCCCTTACAGCCCTTTGGCCCATCGCCCGGTGCTCCGTCTGGCAGACCTGGCGGGCCTGCCCTACTACTCCATGCAGCCCAATGTGACCCCCGACGGGTATCTGAGCATCATGCGCTTTTTTGCCCAGCACCAATTTCAGCCCCAGCTGACCCTCCCCCACTCCAGCCATGAGTCCATGCTCCTCCAGCTCCAGCTCCACGACGATGGCTTTGGGCTGATGAGCAAATTTCAATACCGCCGCCACCCCGGTCTGGTGATGATTCCCCTGGCGGACGAGGAACAGCCCCAGGACGACAGCTTTGACCTGGTGGCACTGTGGCGGGAGAACAACGAAAACCCCTGCATCCCCCGCCTCCTGTCCGTGCTGGACACCATCTATCCCCTCACGGAATAGGCCCCTTCCAAACGAATATTTCACAAACAGGTTGGAATCTAGTATCATATTTTTGTACAAGTTATGTAATTGGCCTGCCAATGGAGTGGGCCAGCCAATTTTGGAAAGCGAGGTAATTGACATGGATCGTCCCGTTCTGACCCCAGAGGAGGCGCAGCTCTCCTACGCCAAGTACTTCAACCAGCCCCTTGCCGCTATTCCCCAGGAAAAGCTGGATGTGTGGCAAGGCCCCATGGCCGACCCCTCCACCGCCCTGGCCTTTGAGGATCGTGCAAAGTTCCAGAGGGCAGATGTGCCCGGCCTGCAAGACGGCTTCACCGTGGCCCCCAACGGCACCGGCTTTGTGGCCAACACCACCTTTATGCCCGGCGTCACCGCTGAGATGATTGACTGGTGGTTCGGCTGGCACAGCGTCACCTCCGACCTGCGCTATAAGATGTGGGACAAGGAGGATCACTGGTATGCCCGTGCCGACAAGCCCGAGTATGTCAAGGACCCCAACGTGCCCCTGAACCAAAAGACCTGGGGTGTGAACCACTCCATCAAGGAGGACATCGGCCTGGGCGCAGACGACCTGCTGCTCTGCTTCCGCCGTCCCTCCGAGCTGGGCTATGACGAGTCCCTCATCGGCACCGACGACTGCCTGGCCATGGTGTGCGCCTACGGTCTGGGCAGCGCCCCCGCTCTGATGACCCACATCGCCCGCAAGGCCGAAGGGGGCATCCTCTTCTGCTCCCGCTTCTGGATGGGCTACGGCCCCAACCAGGAGGGTCAGCTGGTCAAGCTGGTGCCCGACGGCGTGTCCATCCCCGAGATTGTGCCCCGTGCCCTGTACGGCCACAACATCAAGGAGTACAGCAACCTGGCCGCCATCCTCCCCTCTGTGTACGCCGAGGAGAAGGATAAGCCCTGGTAAAAAAGTAACCATAGCGCCCCTCGGTATAGGCCCCCCGCCATACCGGGGGGCCTTTTGCCGTTGCCCCCCACCCCCATTTCCCAGTTGTTATTTCCCGTCGTATCATGTAGAATATAAAGAAGTGCCGAACCCCCGGAGTAGCTCGGATGGACCGGAGCGAAGGGCAAAACCCAGGGCGGGCATAGCCCGACCGGATTTGCCCTGAGTCGGAGGGAAGCCGAGGGACAGCGGCGGGTTGTGAGGCGTGACATCTTAGAAGCGTCCGAACCCCGCCGCCCCTCGGATGGGCTAGACCGAAGGACAACTCCCATACCAGCCACACCCCGCCCGCACAGGGCTTTCCCACGACAAACAGAAGTGACACCTATACTCACCAAAAGAAAGGGGGGCGGGCCATGTCGGTCCTGCTTTTGCCCAATGAAATTCTCTCTTTGCCCGCCCAGGCCGCCCGCAAGCTGGTGCAGGCCGATGCGGGGGATGCGGCCCTGCTCTACCTGGCCCTGCTGGACTGCGGCGGCGAGATAGAGGGGGCACGCCGCCGCCTGCGCTGGCCGGAGCCACGCTTGGAGGAGGCCTACCGCCGCCTGGCCCAGCTGGAGCTGGTGCAGAGCAGCACCCCCCTGCCGCCCCCCGCCGCCCCCCCTCGTGAGGAGCGTGCCCCCCTGCCCAAATACAGCCGGGACGATGTGGCAGACGCCCTGGAGAAGGAGCCGGAATTTCAGGGCCTGTACCAGGAGGTGGAGCGGATGCTGGGCGCCACCCTCACCGACCGGGACCTTCAGGGGCTGTACACCATCTATGACTATCTGGGGCTGTCTCCCGAAGTGGTGCTGCTCCTCACCTCCTTCACCCTCCACCGGGAGCACCGTCTCCACCCCGGCCGCCGGGTGCGCATGACCCAGATTTCCCAGGAGGCCTTCCGGTGGAAGCGCCTTGGAGTAGACAACCCCCAGGCGGCCCAGCAGTATCTGGAGCAGCAGCAGCGGGTGGATCACCGGGAATGGGGTATGCTGGCCGCCGTGGGCGTCACCGAGCGCCGCCCAGCTGTGGAGAAGGAGCGGGAGTATCTGGAGCAGTGGGCGGAGATGAACCTCAGCGATGAACTCATTTCCCTGGCCTATCAGCGCACCGTATACCAAAAGGGCGCCAGAAACTGGCCTTACATGAACAAGATTCTGAAGAACTGGCACCAGGCGGGCTTTACCACCCCCCAGCAGGTGCAGGAGGGGGACAGACCCGCCCGGCAGGGGCAGGGCAGCGCCCCCCAAAGAGGGTCGGGCGCACAAAGCACCCAGCCCACCAGCGAGCGCATCCAGCAGAACAACGACTGGCTGGACCGCTTCCTGGAAGAGCAAAGCAAGGAGGGATAGGCCATGGCCTACGAACGCAAGGTGGTGCAGCAGGCCACCGCACGGCTGGAGCGGCGCAAGGAAATGCGCCAGCGCAAGCGCTACGATTTGGAGCAGCAGCTCTACCGCCGCCAGCCCCGTCTGCGCACCCTGGACATCGCCATCCGCGGCACCATGCTGGAGCTGGCAGAGCTGCTCACCGCCGGAGTGCCGCTGGCGGCGGACGGGCCGGAGATTGGAGACATCCGCCGGCGCAACCTGGCTTTACAGGAGGAGCGGGCCCAGCTGCTCAAAAACCTGGGCTATGCCCCCGACGCCCTGGACGACACCCCCGCCTGCTCCCTGTGCGGGGACACGGGATGGGTGGGCCAGGAGATGTGCCAGTGCCTGCGCCAGCTGTGTGCTCAGGAGCAGCTGCGCCAGCTCACCGCCCTGCTCCACCTCACCCCCGAGCAGTCCTTTGCACAGCTGCGCCTGGATGTCTACAGCGACCAGCCCTGGGATGGGCATGGCCGCTCCCCCCGGGAGAATATGAAGCGGGTAATCCTGGTGTGCCAGGGCTTTGCCCAGCAGTTTCCCAACTACCCCTTGAAAAATCTGCTCCTGTCCGGCGGCACCGGCCTGGGCAAAACCTTTTTGTCCGGCTGTATCGCCCGGGAGGTGTCCGACCGGGGGTACTCGGTGGTGTATGACTCGGCAATCCATATGCAAGAGGTGTTTTCCAACCGCCAGTTTTCCCGGGATCAGGAGAAGGTGCAGGAGGCGGAGGGGCTGATTCGCTGCTATCTGGACTGCGACCTGCTCCTGCTGGACGACCTGGGCAGCGAGAGCACCACCGCCCCCTTCAAGGCCGCCCTGTATGAGGTGCTGGACGGGCGCATTCAGCGGGATAAGCGCACCATCATCTCCACCAACCTGGCCATGCCCCGCCTGGCGGAGCTTTACTCCCCCCAGGTGGCCTCCCGGCTGGAGGGGCTGTTCCAGGAGCTGACCTTCTACGGGGACGATATCCGGCGCAGCGCCAAGCAGCTGTCATCCAACCCATCGTAAGGGCAAGACAAAGTCAGGAGGATTGAACCATGAAAGCAGTGGTAACCCGGGTAAAGCAGGCCCGGGTGGAAATTGACGGACGGGTAAACGGCGCCATCCAGCAGGGCTTTCTGGTGCTGCTGGGGGTCGGCCCCCAGGACACCCAGGCCACCGCAGACAAAATGGCGGATAAGGTGTGCGGCCTGCGGGTATTTGAGGACGAACAGGGCAAGATGAACCGCAACCTGGCCTCTGTGGGCGGGGCATTGCTGGTGGTCAGCCAGTTCACCCTCTATGCAGACACCTCGTCCCGCCGTCCGGGGTTCTCCGGGGCGGCCCGCCCAGACACCGCCATTCCCCTCTACCAGCGGTTTATGGAGCAGTGCCGCCAGCGGGGATTTGTGGTGGAGCACGGCGAATTCGGGGCGGATATGCAGGTGTTTTCCCAAAACGACGGCCCGGTGACCATCCTGCTGGATGTGGAGGTGTAACCATGGCGGTCATTCGACAGCTTGACCCCCATGTGGCCGACCTCATCGCCGCCGGAGAGGTGGTGGAACGCCCCGCCTCGGTGGTCAAGGAGCTGATGGAAAACGCCATTGACGCCGGCGCGGGGTCCATCACCGTTGAAATTGCCCGGGGCGGCATGGCCCTCATGCGGGTGACGGACGACGGCTGCGGCATTCCCGCCGACCAGGCCGCCACCGCCTTTCTCCGCCATGCCACCTCCAAAATTTCCTCCGCCCGGGACCTGGAGTCCATCGGCACCTTGGGCTTCCGGGGGGAGGCCCTTGCCGCCATTGCCGCCGTGTCCCGCATTGAGCTGCACACCCGTCCCCAGCAGGACGCCCTTGGCACAGTGCTCTTCCTGGAGGGCGGGCGGCTGGTGGAGCAGGAGGAAGGCGGCTGCCCCATGGGCACCACCATGGTGGTGCGCGACCTGTTTTTCAACACTCCAGCCCGCCAGAAGTTTATGAAAAAGGACTCTGCGGAGGGCGCTGCGGTGTTTGCCGTGGTACAGCGGGTGGCCCTGTCCCACCCGGAGCTGTCCGTCAAATTTGTGCGGGACGGGCGGCAGGAACTGCTCACCCCCGGGGACGGGCAGCTGAAAAGCGCCGTATACGCAGTGCTGGGGCGGGACATCGCCCTGGGTCTGCTCCCTGTATCCGCCGCTGACCAGGGGATTGGGGTCACCGGCTTTGTCTCCCGCCCCGCCTGCTGCCGGGGCAGCCGGAGCTATCAGCACTTTTTCGTCAACGGGCGGTATGTGAAAAGCCGCCTGATGATGGCGGCTGTGGAGGAGGCCTACCAGAACCAGAAGATGGTGGGACGCTTCCCCAGCTGTGTGCTCCACCTCACCCTGGGCAAGCACCTGGTGGATGTGAATGTTCACCCCGCCAAAACCGAGGTGAAGTTCCAAAACGAGGGGCAGATTTTTGCCGCCATCCACCACGCTGTGCGCTCTGCCCTGGGGGGCGACCGCACCCGCCCCCAGGCGGTGCTTCCCGGAGGATCTGCGCCGGAGCACACCGCCCAGCAGCTCCCCCTCACCCTGCGGGACAGCGGGGCGGCAGGCATCGCCCCAATCCCCGCCCGGCCGGGACAAAATCCCTTCGCCGCACCCGCCCCCCAGGAAACCTCCTCCCCCCGTGTGCATACCATGGATGGAGCCCATCCCTTCCGGCGGGTGGACCCCCTGCCCCCATCTCCTCCCCCCGCCCAGCGGACAGGGCAGCACACGCCCCCTAGGGGAGCTGCCCTCACCCCCCCACAGCAGCGCCCCGCTGTCCCGGCGGCACGCCCCGCTCAGCGTGGGCAGCCCATGGCCACGGGGACGGCGGAGGCCGCTCCGGCAGCGCCTTCCCCCACGCCTGGAGCGCCTGTCCCCAGTGGTGGAAAACCGTCCGCCTCCGATATGCAGCCTGTCAGCGCTGCCCACGCCCCCACCTCCGAAGTGCAGCCGGCGCCGGCTCAGCCTGCCCCCCGCCCGTCCCAAGCGCCCCCATCGCCCCAGCGCTCCCAGCCCACCCCGGCTCACCCCCTCCCTCCCACCCCCACGCCGGACGCCCCGGATGAGGCGGATGGCCAGTCCATCTGCCCGCCCCAGGAGCCCTGGGTGGTGCGGGGGGAGCTGTTCCACACCTATGTGCTGGTGGAGCAGGGGGATCAGGTGCTCCTCATTGACAAGCACGCCGCCCATGAGCGGGCCAACTTTGACCGGCTCAAGGCAGAGGATTACCGCCCCATGGTGCAGGAGCTGCTGGTGCCCATCACCCTGCGCCCCGACCCCGAGGAGCGGCAGACATTGCTGGACCACGCAGCACTGCTGGAGCGCTTTGGCTTTGCAGCGGAGGAGCTGGGCCCCACCGCCCTGGTGGTGCGGGCAGTGCCCGACTATCTCGCCCCAGACCAGGTGGAGGGCACCCTGCTGGAGCTGGCCCGCTCCATCCGGGACACCGGCTCTGCCGACCCCACCGCCGCCCGGGACACCCTGCTCCACACCATGGCCTGCAAGGCCGCCGTAAAGGGCGGACAGCGCAATGACCCCCAGGAGCTGGAGCGGGTGGCCCAGCTGGTGCTCTCCGGCCAGGTGCGCTTCTGTCCCCATGGAAGACCTGTGGCCATTCAGCTCACCCGTGCCCAGCTGGAAAAGCAGTTCAAACGCACCTGATAGACCGGCACGCCCGCCCCGCCCAATTGCCCGGCGGGCCACATCACCCATGAAGGAGAGGTTCCCATGGCCTATCAACTGGAGCAAGTCAACGCAGCCGTACGCCGTGACCCGGCGGCCTATATGGCCCAGTGCGACCAGATTTTCCATCACAAGGTGGCCCACGCCGCCGACCACATCCAGCGCAATCTACCCCGCAGTCCGGTGGTGCTCCTCTCCGGCCCCTCCGGCTCAGGCAAGACCACCACAGCGGGGATGGTGGAGCAGGAGCTGGAGAAGCGGGGCATAAGCACCCACACCATCTCGCTGGATGACTACTACACCGACCCCGACCCCGTCAGCGCTCCCCGCACGCCAGAGGGAGCGCTGGACTTTGAATCCCCCCTCCTGCTGGACATTCCCCTGCTGGACGACCACTTCACCCGCCTGGCAAAGGGGGAGGAGGTGACGGTGCCCCACTTCGACTTCACCCGCCGCCAACGGGACGGGCACAAGGGCCGGGCGCTGCGTCTGCAGCCCAATGAGGTGGCTATTTTCGAGGGCATCCACGCCCTCAACCCCCAGATTACCGGCAACCATCCCGAGGCCACCCGGATGTACATCTCCACCCAGAGCGATGTGATGGACCACACCCGGGTGTGCTTCAAGCGCACCTGGCTGCGTCTGGTGCGCCGGACGGTGCGGGATTACAACTTCCGTGGCACTGGGGTGGAGGATACCCTGGAGATGTGGGCCAACGTGTGCCGGGGGGAGCGGCAGTATATCACCCCCTACCGCCGCACGGCACACATTCGCCTGGACACCACCCTGCCCTATGAAGTATCGGTGATGGCCCAGTATGCCCGCCCCATGCTCTCCGCCCTGCCCGCCCATATTCTGAAAGCCCATGAGCTGGATGCGGTGCTGCGGGCCTTTGACCAGTTTGCCCCCATCCGGCCGGATACCATCCCCCCCGCCTCCCTCCTGCACGAGTTTATCGGCTAGCGTCAGCGGTGCCGGTGTGCCCGGCATGGAGCAAAGGGGCAAAACAGAACGCACCCCCGGTTTTCCCTAGGAGAAAACCGGGGGTGCGTTTGCCAGACCGGGCCGCCCCTGGGGCGGCCCGGTTCCATCATCTTCAGGTGGCGGAGACGGTCACCGTTCCGCTTTGGGTGCGCACCTTGTAGCAGGGCAGTCTGCCCTCTGCGCTGTGTCCATCAGGGGCATAGGTGTAAATGCCCATATGGCTGCCGGTGAAGGGGAACTCCTCCAGCTCCAGCGTGCCCGACGGGGCGGACAGAGCCATCTGGAAGGCCCCCTGCTCCAGGGGCAGCTTGACGGTGCAGTCCCCAGCGTCCGAGCCCACCTCCAGACTGTCGGGGAGTGCGGTCAGCTCCAGGCACACATCCCCGTTGGTGCTTTGGAATGCGCCCTTTCCCACATAGCCGGACAGTTGAAAATCGCCGTTGACAGCCGTTCCGGACAGGTTGCCAAAGCACCCCTTGGCCTTCACATCTCCCATCACGGCCTCCAGGTTCGCCTTTGCCACCTCACCCTCCACGTGCAGGCTGCTGCAATGGGTTTCAGCGGTGAGGGTCTGGCAGTGGGGCATGGCCACCCACAGGTTGCCCGCACGGGCGGAGAGCACCAGGTTCTGAGCGGGCGCCAGACTTTCCAAACGCAAATCCCCCGCCTCTACGCTGGCCTTCACCGTGTCCAGGCGGCCCCGCAGCTTCATATCGCCCCCCTGCACGGAAAGGGCAGCCTTCCCCACATCCATCTCCAGGCTCAAATCCCCGTGCCGGGCAGCGGCGGCCAGGGTGTCGCAGTGGGGCAGTTTGGCCCACGCATCCCCCCGGGTGCAGGAGAGGGCAAGCTGTTCCACGGGAACATCCCCCTCCAGATGAATATCCCCCTGCACCTGCAAGTCCAGCTTGCGCCAGGGACGGCAGGGAAGGGAGAGCTCCACATCTCCCAGCGCCACGCCCCGGCGGAAGAGAAAGGAGGTCACGGCAGTATCCGCAGAGCGGATGGTCAGCACCCCATCCTTGGAGCGGGATACGCACAGCTTGCTGTTGTCCCCGCCAACCACCACATCCCCGTCCTCCGGCTGATTCATGCGCAGGGTGAGGTTGCCGGGGATGGACACACGCAGGGTGTGCAGGGCGTGCATCACGCCCTCGGCCGCCTCACCGCTGGGATAGGTGAGGGGGGCGTGCTCCGGGGCGTCCTCCGCCCCATCCTCCTGCCCATCCTCCTGGCAGGGTGCGTCCGCAGCAGGCTGGCCGCTTGCGCCCTCAGGCGTGCTGTCAGCGCCGGGGCCCTCCCCGCCCTCCTGGTCGGCAGTGGCACGGTGCACCGCCTGACGCATCTGCTCCAGCGCCTGCCACACATGGGCGGTGGCGGAGCTGACCTTCTCCTCCACATTGGTGCGCTCCAGCGCCTGACGGGCCTGCTCCAGCGCACCCCGGGCCATCTCCTCCAGATTCTTGGCAATCGCCTCCAGCTGAAGGCGGGTCTGGCTGGGGGGCACTTCTCCCTGCTCCGGCCAGGGAAGGGGCTGGTCGGCAGGCAGCTGCTTGAGGTAGTCCACCAGCTGCTCGGTGTCCCCCAGCTCCTCCAGCGTGCGGGCATAGGCCTGCTGAGGCTCCGCCCCCTCGGCCACCATGTCCAGGTAGCGCTGGTGCAGGTTCTCCGTCAGCTCTTCAATCAGCTCCATTTTGGCGGGGCTGTCAGGGGCGTTGGTCAGGGCGGCGGCCACAGCAAGGGTGAGTTGCGTATAAACAGCTTCCATAGAAGATTCCTCCTTGCGAAATTACTTTGGGTACTGGCTCATGTTTCTGCGTTTTCAATCGTATGCTTGGCACACGCACTTATCCCTCTCCGGCGCTGGTGAGCGCATCCAGCATCCGGCGGGTCTCCCGCCACTCCCGGTGGCGCTGGGCGTAAAATTCCCGCCCCTCCGGGGTGATGGCGTAATAGCGGCGGCGGGCGCCGGGGCCGTCCGCTCCCCAATAGGAGTGAATATGCCCGTTTTGCTCCAGCCGCTTAAAGGCGGTGTACAAGGTGGCCTCCTTCAGGCCATAGGCCCCACCTGTGCGCTGTTGAATGCGCTTGTTGATTTCATAACCGTAGTTGTCCCCGTCCAGCAATTGTGCTAAGATAATCATATCCGTATGCCCCCGCAGGGTGTCTGCCGAGATGGACATAGGCCATCCTCCTTCCAGTCAGATGAGATACATCACTATATGAGGTATCCTACAAGGACAGTGTATCACACACTACCTCACCTGTCAAGGTATATCGGTGTGCTTTTATCAAAAAATTGGGGCAGGCCCATGCGTCCTGCCCCAGTGCAACGAAAGGACATGAGAACATGAGTCAATGCAACCATGATTGCTCCTCCTGCGGTGCAGGCTGCGGCAGCCAGCAGCCCCAGGATTTGCGCAAGCCCGCCAATGCCCACTCCCGCATCAAGCGGGTGATTGCCGTGGTCAGCGGCAAGGGGGGCGTGGGCAAGTCCACTGTCACCTGTACCCTGGCCGCCGCCATGGCCGCCCGGGGAAAAAAGGTGGGTGTGCTGGACGCAGACATCACCGGCCCCTCCGTGCCCAAGGCCTTTGGCATCCATCAGCAGGCCCAGGGCAGTGAGGATGGCATCTACCCCGCTGTCACCCAGGGCGGCATCAAGCTGATGAGCCTCAACCTGCTCACCAAAGAGGAGACTGACCCGGTGGTGTGGCGTGGCCCCGTCATCGCCAGCGCCGTGGAGCAGTTTTGGACGGATGTGATCTGGGGCGAGCTGGACTATCTCTTTGTGGATATGCCCCCCGGAACGGGAGATGTGCCCCTCACCGTATTCCAGTCCCTCCCCGTGGACGGCGTGGTGATGGTCACCGCCCCCCAGAGCCTGGTGGGCATGATTGTCACCAAGGCGGTGAAGATGGCCCAGCTGATGCGCATCCCTGTGCTGGGCCTGGTGGAGAACTACAGTTACTTCCAGTGCGACCAGTGCGGTAAGGCGCACCCCATCTTCGGGGAGAGCACCATTGACCAGCTGGCCCAGCAGCTGGGCCTGCCTGTGCTGGCAAAGCTGCCCCTGGACCCCGCCCTGGCCCAGGCCGTGGACGCCGGACAGGTGGAGTCCTACCAGCCCAATCCCATGGCTGAGGTGGCCGAAAAGCTCTTGTGAGCAGCCCCGCTGCACCCAAGCGCCCCCAAAACTCCAAACCTTTTCGGGATACAGAGAAACGCCCCCTCGATTGGGGTGAAAGCGCCGCCCTCTTCCCCTGGGCATCGTCTGACCGGCTGCCGCCGCACCCCGGCAACATCGGGGTGCGGCGCTGCCACGCTCCCGGAACAATCGGCGGCAATAATTACATATGGAATTCCCGCCCCCTCTCTTGTGAACTCAGAGTAAAACTGGTACAATAGCCGGGAGTGAATGTCTACCTCTTGCACCTGATACCGTGGAAGCGGGATACCGGCAACACCAGACAGATGAGGGAGGTCGAAGGGAATGAATCGACAAACCGTGCAGTCAGTCATTGGCAGCCAACTTGGGGAACTGCGGGAGCAGCTGGCCCATATGACAGCAGCGGTGCAGCTGCTGGAGCGAACAGCCTCCGGTGGACGGGAACGGACCTACCTGGGCATTCTCAACCACAGCATATGCAAGGCCCAGTGGCTGATGCGGCGGATGGATTTGGCCTACCTGCTCACCGAGGAGGATGAAGTCCGCTCTTTTCCCCAGCTCACCGACCTGAGTATGTGGTTCCAGCGTGAGGGAGAACACCTTCAGGGCGTGCTGGCGGGGGGCGGCTACACCCTTTCCGTACACACCACTCCCGGCCTGATGGCAAATGTGGATGTGGAGCAGCTGGAATTTCTCCTCCTGGCCATGGTGGAGGAGGGCGGGCAGCACAGCCGCACCCTCTCCCTCAGCCTGGAGCAAGCCAGAGAGGGGTATGTCCGCCTGACCATGCGCACCCAGGGTGCGGATGTACTCCCACGGGGGGCAGGAGTCGTATTTGAACCCAACGAGGCCTTTTCCAGCTGGAACATCCCCATGGCCCTGCGCATTGTGCAGCTCCACGGCGGTTCCATGGTGGAGGAGCAGAGCCGCCAGGGCACATACACCCTGGTTGCCACCCTGCCCCAGCGCATTCAAATGCCCACCGGCACCCTGGCCTCCCCAGAGCGTGTGTGGCACAGCGGCGGATTCGACCACGCCCTGGTGGGCCTGAGCCAAATTCTCCCCACCGCCTGCTATGGCGGGGAGGATTTGGAGTAACCCTTGCCCGCACCGCAGCCTGTATCCGCTGCCCCCTGCCCACACCCATCCCAAAGAGCACCCATGATTTAACCCCCTGTACCGGAAACACCCGCCGGTGCAGGGGGTATCTGTTTGCCCACGCCCCCCTCTGGTGCGCCCCACCATCCCTCTTTTGGATTCCACATCTTTCTATATCACCCTCTTGACAAGGAAAATTGACAATGATATATTACATTATGACAAATATACTTGTCATAGCAAGGAAGGAGGTACCAATATGCCACTGACCAACCGACTCAAAGAGCACCGTGCAGCCCTGGGCGTGAACCAGCAGGAGCTGGGGCGGCTGGTTGGGGTATCCCGCCAGACCATCAGCTTGATTGAGCGGGGAGATTATTCCCCCTCCGTCACCCTGGCCCTCAAATTGGCCCGGCTGTTCCAAGTTCCGGTAGAGGCAATTTTCCAATACGAGGAGGATGATCCCCATGAATAAACCTGACCCCACCCCACCCCCCAGCACCACCAGGGAGGATCGCCGTGCCCTCCCCCGCTTTTTCATCGTTCTGGCTGTATCCACCCTGGCGGGAGGCGTCCTGGGCTGGCTGCTGGCGGATGCCACCCCGCAGACCCTCCCCCAGCTACTCCAGTCCTGGGCACTGGTGTTCAGCGAGCAGGTTGCCCCCTGGCTGATGGTGCCCTTTGTCACCCTCCTCCCCCTGTGCGCCCTGCTCCTCTACCGCCGGGCCAAGTCTGCCGCCCTGCTCTGGGACGGGGAGGATGAGGACGCCTACCAGCGCATTGACCGCATGATGAGCGTGGTGCTGATTATCTCCAGCATACAAATCCTGGCCGTCACCTTTCTCTTCTCCGCCAGCTTGTCCGCCGGGCAGTCGTCCATCACAGCCCGTGCCCACACCACCGCCATGGTCCTGTTCTTTCTCATTGCGGGTATGGCGGAATGCACACTGCTCCAGCAGCGCACCGTCAACCTGATGAAGTACCTGATGCCGGAAAAGCACGGCTCCGTGTTTGACCCCCACTTCAAAGAGCGCTGGATGGAGGGGTGCGACGAGGCCGAGCAGGCCCTCATCGGGCAGTGCGCCGTCAAGGCCTTCCAGGCCACCTCCCTTGTGTGCCCGGTGCTCTGGCTGCTCACCACCCTGTCCGCCGTACTCTTGCAAACCGGACTGCTCCCCGTACTGATTGTCACCCTTTTGTGGGGTGTGAATCAGGGCGTATATCTCTACTGGTGCCTCCAGTTCAACCGCCTTTCCCGCCAGGGTTAATCCCCCTGTACAACGTAAAGGAGTGTATTTCATGAACCCATCCCGTCCTACCCTCCTCCAAGTGCTCACCAACCTGGGCAAGGCCCTGTGCTACCTACTCCTCTTTCTCTCCTCCCAGATGGTGCTCTCCATGATTGCCACCATCTCCATCTCCCTTTCCATGGCGGGCCAGGACACACTCCCCGCCGACCCGGATGGGATGATGGAGGCGCTGATGGAGCAGCTGCTGGCCTACACCCCCCACATCACCCTCTTCTCCGCCCTGCTCACCCTGGTGGTGCTGGCCATCCTGTTTGCCATTCTGCGGCGCAATCCCCTCACCTCTGTGACGCTGCGCCCCGTCCACCCCGCCGTTGTACTCATAGGCGCCGCCATTGCCCCCATGCTCTACCTCGTGGTGGTTGTGGCCCTCTCCCTCCTGCCTGAGGCCTGGGTAGAGGCCTACGACCAGGCCACCGTAGGACTGGACAGCACCGGCGTGATGGCCTTCCTGGCCACCGCCCTGGCCGCCCCCATTGTGGAAGAGGTGGTGTTCCGCGGCCTCATTCTCACCCGCCTCAACCGGGTCATGCCCGGCTGGCTGGCTGTGGTGCTCTCCGCTCTGGTGTTTGGGCTGTGCCATGGCCAGGCCGTCTGGGTTGGCTACGCCTTCGTGCTGGGTCTGACCTTCGGCGCCCTCACCCTCCGCTCCCGCTCCATCCTCCCCGCTATGGCCTGTCACATCGTGTTCAACACCATTGGACAGCTCACCACCCTGCTCCAGCAAAACCCCAATGCCCAGCTGGCGCTCCTGGGCAGCCTGGTGGTGGTGGGCGCTGCCGCCGCCCTCATCCTGCGCCCCGCTGTACGCCAGGCCTCTGCCCGCCTGAACCATTCCGCCCCCCTGTGAGGCATCCGCACTCTGTAATCACTGAATAAGGAGGTTCCCCCCATGTCTGAAACCATTTTGGAGGTGCAAGACCTGTGCAAGCACTTCCGCCTGTCCGCCCGTCAGCAAAAGCTGACCCATTCCCCCGACCGGGTGAAAAAGGCGGTGGATCACCTTTCCTTCACCGCCCAGCGGGGCGAGATGTTCGGCCTGCTCGGCCCCAACGGCGCAGGCAAGACCACCACCCTGCGTATGCTCGCCACCCTGCTTGAGCCGGACAGCGGGGATGCCATTGTGGCGGGGGCCAGCATCCGCACCCAGCCCGAGCAGGTGCGCTCCCGCATCGGCTTTCTCACCAGCGAGCTGAAGCTGGAGGAGTGCTTTACCCCCAACTTCCTCTTCGACTTTTTCGCAGACCTGCACCAGGTGCCCGACCAAATACGGGCCCGGCGCAAGGAGGAGCTGTTCACCCGCTTTGATATTCACAAGTTTGCCGAGGTGAAGGTGGCCAACCTGTCCACAGGTATGAAGCAAAAGCTCTCTCT
Organism: uncultured Oscillospiraceae bacterium; assembly: GCA_944387115.1. Classification (GTDB taxonomy): domain Bacteria; phylum Bacillota; class Clostridia; order Oscillospirales; family Oscillospiraceae; genus Enterenecus. Next base: position 20,589 of record CALXDR010000004.1, on the reverse strand, counting down.
GGTCATCTCCATTGTCCATGACCCGGAAATCGTCATCTTTGACGAGCCTACCAATGGCCTGGACGTCATCACCGCCCGGGTGGTCACCAACTTCCTCAAGGATTTGCGCGCCCAGGGCAAGACGGTGATTCTCTCCACCCACATTTTCTCTCTGGTGGAAAGTCTGTGCGACCGGGTGGGCATTTTGATTGACGGCGCCATGGTGCGCTGCGGCACCCTGGAGGATGTGTGCCAGGGCCGCACCCTGGAAGACACCTTCTTTGCCCTGTACGAAGAAAGGGGGAATACCCTGTGAAATCTGGACTTTGGACAATTTTCCGTAAGGAATTGGCTCGCTTTTTCGGGGATAAGCGGATGGTGGTGGGCACCATCCTCCTGCCCGGTCTGCTCATTTTCGTCATGTATACTTTTATGGGCAGCGCCCTGACCAACCAGTTTACTGTGGATGAGGACTTCATCCCCAAGGTGGGCGTGGTGGATCTGCCCGACTCGCTGAATCAGCTGGCAGAGGGGGGCGCACTCCCCCTGGAGCTTGTCCCCGTGACCGATGCAGAGCAGGGCAAGGCCCAGGTGACTGGCGAGGAGCTGGATGTGCTGGCGGTGTTCCCCGACGGCTTTGACCAGGCCGTGGCAGCCTACACCCCCGCCTCCGGGGAGCGTGCCCCGGCTGTGGCCCTCTATTACTGCTCTGCCCGCACCGAGTCCCAGACGGCCTATTCCATGGTTGCCCAGCTGCTGGATGGGTACGAATCCACCCTGGCCAACAAGTTTGACGTCAATTCCGACCAGGATGGCGGCGAAATGTATGACCTGTCCAATGAAGATGAGGCGGGAGCCTCCTTCCTCTCCTCCTTGCTCCCCATGCTGCTGCTCATCTTCCTCTTCTCCGGCTCTATGGCGGTGGCCCCTGAGTCCATTGCCGGTGAGAAAGAACGGGGCACCATCGCCACCATGCTCATCACCCCTGTCAAGCGCAGCCATCTGGCCCTGGGCAAGATTTTGGCCCTGTCCCTGATTGCCCTGCTCTCCGGCTTGTCCAGTACCCTGGGCACCCTGCTGTCCATCCCCAACCTGATACCCGATACAGGGGAAGTGAGCATCAGCCTGTCCTACACCCCGGCCCACTATGCCGCCCTGGCTGTGGTGGTGCTGGTCACTGTGCTGCTCATTGTGGCCTGCGTGTCCCTGCTGTCCGCCTTCGCAAAGACGGTGAAAGAGGCGCAGACCTATGTCACCCCCCTGATGATGGTGGTGATGGTGGTGGGTATGACCGCCATGTTTGGCGATGGAGCCAGCACCCAGGTGTGGGTATACCTCATCCCCTTCTACAACAGCGTGCAGTGCATTTCCGGCATTTTCACCGGCCAGCTTCAGCCCCATCTGCTGGCCCTGGCAGCGGCGTCCAACCTGTGCTATACCGCCCTGGGGGTATGGGTGCTCACCCGGATGTTCCATAGTGAACGGGTGATGTTTCAAAGATAGAAGCGTCCGAGCCGTCGTGAGCAGGCTGGATGGAGCGAAGCGAGGAATAAAACCCAGGGGGGCGTAGCCACCCGGTTTTGTTCCGAATCGGAGCGAAGCCAGCCGTCGCGAACAGGCGAGGCGTGACAACAAAGAAGTGCGCAGCCCCCCCGAATAAACCATCTCCCAACCCCTATAAAAAGAGAAGAGAGAAAGGAACCAACCCATGCAACTGACCATTCGTGACATCACCAAGAGCTTTGGCACCAAGCAGGTGCTCAAGGGCGCCAGCTTCACCTTTCAGCAGGGGGGCGTATACGCCCTGCTGGGCCGCAACGGCTCAGGAAAAACCACCCTGTTCAACTGTCTTTCTGACGAATTCCCCCCGGACAGCGGCACCATCCTCCTGGAGGACAGCAAGGGCGCACGCCCCCTCACCCAGCAGGACGTGGGCTATGTGCTCTCCACGCCGGTGGTGCCCGACTTTCTCACCGGCTATGAATTCGTCAAGTTCTTTCTGCGCATTGTAAAGCCCGCTCAGACCCGCACCCCCGACCAATGGCTGGAGCTGGTGGGCATTCCCGAAGAGGACCGCCACCGCCTGCTGGGGGATTATTCCCACGGCATGAAGAACAAAATCCAGATGCTCTGTCTGCTCATACAGCGTCCCCCTGTGATTTTGCTGGATGAGCCCCTCACCTCCCTGGATGTGGTGGCTTCCCTGGAGATGAAGCGCCTGCTGTGGGAAATGCGCCATGAGCACATCCTCATCCTCTCCACCCATATTCTCCAGCTGGCCACAGACCTGTGCGACCACATTGTGGTGCTCAACCATGGCCTGCTGGAGGAGGTGTCCCCCTCCCTCATCCATGACCCGGAGTTTGAGTCTAAAATCGTGGAAATCCTTCAGGATGCGCCGGAGGAACCCGACCATGTCTGACGCATTGCTCATTGCCCAGCTGAAATCCACGCTGGCACTCAACAGCCTGATTCACTTCACCGCCCGTCTCCCCCTCCTCAAGCGCCTGGGACTGGATCAGCTCTACCGCTCGGTGGACTCCAAACGCCTGGTGTTTCTTCTGCTCAGCCTGCTCAATGCCCTTGTGAGCGTGGTCAAAAAGGGAACCTATCTCTTTCTGGCCTGCTTTATCCCCATCCTCTTTTTTGCCGAATCCATGGAACTGCCGCAGTTCACCCTGGCCTATGCGCAGCCCCGCTTTTTCTGGATTTTTTCCGGCTTTTCTCTGCTGATGGGGAGCATCACCCTCCCCTCCTTCACCCAAAATGTGGAGCTGAAGTACACCCTGGTGCGCATGATGGGCATGGATGCCCGCCGCTGCCAAATCGCCAACATCCTCCTCGAGCACGTCACCACCGCACTGGCCTTTTTCCCCTGCCTGATGGGCGCCTGCCTGCTGATGGAGCTGCCTGTGTGGATGGGCGCCGTCCTGGCCGCAGAGCTGCTGTGCGCCCGCCTGGCAGGCGAGGTCTTTCACCTGAGTATCTACCGCTGGACGGGCGTGCTGATCAACCACTCCATGTGGTATCTCGCCATCAGCATCGGGGGCTGTCTGGCGCTCTCCCTGTTCCCCCCGCTGATAGCAGAAAACCTCTTCCCCATCCACACCATCCTGACGCACCCGCTGTGCGCTGCACTGTTTGCCGCAGCAGGGCTGGGGAGCGTGGCCGTTCTGCTGCGCTTCCCCCGCTATTTCCGGCTGACCATCCAGTGCTACGCCAAGCAGGCTGAGGCCCTGCGCCGTGTCTCCGGGGAAGAGGCCAACTTCTCCCAGGTGAAGCTGTCTGAGGCGGATTTGCACGCCACCCTCACCCTCCCGTCCCGTTTTGACCATCTGGAGGGCTGGGCCTATTTGCAGGAGCTGTTCTTCCACCGTCACCGCCGCATTGTCTACCGCCCATTCCTCCTCACAATGGCAGCGGTGGGCGTCCTCACGGTGTTGGGAAGTGTGTTCATCGCCCTCTTCCCCATCCCCGAATTGACGGAAGTTATCCGCCTGCTGCCCAGCTCCCTGCCCGTGTGTATGTTCCTGCTCTACGCTGTGGATGACAACCTGTGCGCACGGGCCTGCCGGGCCATGTTCCACAACTGCGACCTGTCTCTGCTGCGCTACAACTGGTACCGCCACCCCCAGGCCATATTGCGCAGCTTTCTCCTGCGCCTGAAAAAGCTGTGCCTGCTCACCGGCTCCCTCTCCCTCTCCCTGTGCGGGATGTTCACCGTCTTTGTGCTGGTCAGCGGTGCGCAGGCCGATTGGGTGTCCTTCGGCCTGTTTTACGCCTCTTTGATGGTGCTCTCCGTGTTTTTCTCCGTACACTGTCTGGGTATGTACTACCTGCTTCAGCCCTACACCAGCACTTTGGAGCGCCAAAACCCCTTCTTTACCCTGTCCAGCGTGCTCATGTACCTGTTCTGCTATCTGCCCCTCCGGCTATCCGATTGGATTGATGTGGCGTCCCATACCACCTTGATTACCGTCACCCTGCTGGCCATCACCGTGGTGTACAGCGTGGTGATCTTTACCCTGGTGTGGTGCCGCTCCCCCAAAACCTTCCGTGTAAAATAATTGAGGTATTCCCATGACAAGCTTATTTTCCTGCCCCATCTGCGCCCATCCCCTCCAGCGGGATGGGCGTACCTACCGATGCAGCCAGGGCCACTGCTACGACATGGCCCGTGAGGGATATGTTCACCTGCTCCCCGCCAACAAAAAGCACTCTGCCAACCCCGGCGACGACAGGGAGATGGCTGCCGCCCGCACCCGCTTTCTGGACGGCGGCTGGTACGCCCCCCTGCGGGACACCCTGTGCCGCCTGACCCTGGAGCACACACCGCACCAGTGCGCCGTGCTGGACGCCGGATGCGGGGAGGGGTACTACACCCAGGGACTGTACCAGACCCTGGAGCGGGCCGGACGGCAGGCCCGGGTGGCGGGGATTGACCTGTCCAAATTCGCCCTGAAAAAGGCTGCCCGGCGCGCCCCCCAGGGGGAGTTTGCCGTGGCCTCGGTGTATCACTTGCCTGTTGCGGACAGCGCCGTGGATGTGCTGGTGGACTGCTTTGCCCCTCTGGCGGCGGAGGAATACCGGCGGGTGGTGCGCCCCGGCGGGGTGTTTCTCTACGTGGTCCCCGCACCTGACCACCTGATGGAGCTCAAGCAGGTGCTCTACCCCCAGCCCTACCGCAATCCAGAGGAGGCAGTGACCTATCCCGGATTTTCCTATCTGGACATTCTCCCCGTCACCCAGACCATGCACATTAGGGATCGGCAGACCTTGATGGACCTGTTCCGCATGACCCCCTACGCCTGGAAAACCCCAAAGGAGGGGGTGGAGCGGCTGTCCGCCCTGGAGGGCCTGGATGTGACCATGGATTTTCGGGTGCACCTGTTTGCCCGGGAGGGGTAACGCCTCCCCCGCCTCCCCCCGACTTTTTATTGCATATTCTCTGCTGGTGTGATATGCTAAAGTCAGCCGCAACAAATCTAACTTTGGAGGAACAACCCATGGCAGAACGCAACACTGTGCCCGAGCGCAGTCAAATCCCCCAGGAGCACACCTGGGATACCACCCATATGTTTGCCTCTGACGAGGTCTGGCAGGCGGAGTACGACAAGACCCTGCACCTTCTGCCCCAGCTGGAGGCGTACAAAGGCCGTCTGGGCCAGGATGCCGCCACCCTTTTGGCCTTCACCGAGCTGTACACGGAGGTAAACACCGCCCTGTCCCAGCTGTACAACTACGCCCAGCGCAAGTATGACCAGGACACCCGGGTGCCCGAGTATCAGGCCATGTCCAGCAAGGCCTTCTCCCTGCTCTCTCAGGCCAGCAGCGCCACCGCCTTCTCCACTCCGGAGCTGCTGGGCATTTCCGATGAGACCTTGGAGGGCTTCTATGCCCAGGAACCCCGCCTGGAGGTTTACCGCCTGATGTTTACCCGCCAGCGGGACAAGCGGGCGCACATCCTCTCTGACCGGGAGGAACAGCTGCTGGCTGCCGCCAGCCAGGTGTGCAATGTGCCCACCGAAGTGTTTTCCAAGCTGTCCAACGCCGACCTCACCTTCCCCGATGCCCTGGACGGCGAGGGCCGCCCCCATCCCATGAGCAACGGCGCCTACATCCCTCTGCTGGAGAGCAGCGACCGTGCCCTGCGCCAGTCCGCCTTCCAGACCATGTATCAAACCTATGGCGGCATGAAAAACACGCTGGCGGCCTCCCTGTCCGGCCAGATGCAGAAGCTGAAGTTCTTCGCACAGGCCCGAAACTATCCCAATACCCTCAGCGCCGCATTGAGCAGCACCCGGGTGCCCGAGTCGGTGTATCACACCCTGATTGACACGGTGAACGCCAACCTGGACAAGCTCCACCGGTACATGAAGCTGCGCAAGCAGGTTCTGGGTCTGGATGAGATGCATATGTACGACCTGGCCGTCCCCATGGTGGCAGATGCCGATCAGGTCATCCCCTATGAACAGGCCAAGGAGACGGTGTACCAGGCCCTTGCCCCCCTGGGTGAGGGGTACCGGGCCATTTTGAAGGAGGCCTTTGACAACCGCTGGATTGATGTCTACGAGAATGTGGGCAAGCGCTCTGGCGCCTACTCCTCCGGCTTCTGTCTCCCCCACCCCTATGTGCTGCTCAACCACAAGGACACCCTGGACAGTATGTTCACCCTGGCCCACGAGATGGGTCACGCCCTCCACTCCTACCTGTCCACCCAGGGCCAGCACCCCGCCTACCGCAGCTATGTGATTTTCGTGGCGGAGGTTGCCTCCACCTGCAACGAGGCACTGCTCATGCAGTACCTGCTGGCCAATACCACGGACAAAGCCTCCCGCATCTATCTCATCAACCACTTCCTGGACCAGTTTAAGGGCACTTTGTACCGCCAGACCCAGTTTGCGGAGTTTGAGCTGCGCATGAACCAGCTCACCGCCCAGGGCGAGCCCCTCACCGCCGACGTGCTCAGCCGGGAGTACAAGGCCCTCAACGAGAAGTACTACGGCCCCGATGTGGTGTGCGACCCGGAGATTGCCCTGGAGTGGTCCCGCATCCCCCACTTCTACTACAACTACTACGTGTACCAGTACGCCACCGGCTACTCTGCCGCCATCGCCCTGTCCCAGCGCATCCTGACCGAAGGGGAGCAGGCGGTGAAGGATTATCTGGCATTCCTCTCCGGCGGCTGCTCCAAGGACCCCATCGACCTGCTCAAGGGCGCAGGGGTGGACATGACCAGCGCCCAGCCCATTCAGAACGCCCTGAATCTGTTCGACACCCTGCTGGACGAGATGGAGCACCTGCTGGCAGAGTAATCTGTCCCTCCGGCGTACCCTCAGCCCCATCCCCTCCCATGCTCTGATTGCTGCAATAACAGCCCTGGGCCAAGCTGTGGCCCAGGGCTGTTCGTTTCCGCCTTCCACAAAGACACCCCCTCTCCACCGCCTCACCCCCCAGCCCTCTCTCCCCCATGGAAAAGTGCGCTGCTGTGGAGAAATCCCCCGTTTCGACCTCCAATATCCCCAAAAATCTCCCAGCATTCTCCTTGCGTGATTTTTGTTATGTCTACCTCCCTCAGGTTCCACATCCTATCTTTGTTTGTTGAAAACTATGTTGAAGTTGTTGAAGTACGCTTTTTGGAGAAAAAATATCGCTTTTTCTCCAAAAATGCGCCAAACTTCGATACACTTCATCCCCCCAACTTCCACAACGCCGGATTATCGGAACCTAGAGCATATGTTTGATTAGAAGCGCCCGAGCCGTCGCGAGCAGGCGAGGCGTGACATCTTAGAAGCGTCCGAGCCGTTGCGAACAGCTCGGATGGACCGAAGTGAGGGATACAAACCAAGGACGGCACGGCCGGCCTGTTTGTGTCCCGAATCGGAGGGAAGCCGAGCGTCGTGAGCAGGCGAGGCGTGACATCTTAGAAGCGTCCGAGCCATCCCAAACCCCCAAGGCCTTTTTTAATAGGATGCAGGCGCACCAGCCCTTACTTCCATTGAAATTTACCCCTCCACGCACAAACTGCCCGCCCCCTCACGGGGGCGGGCAGTTTTCAATCCATCAGGGCTTACACCCCTGCGCCATTCATGCGCTCAGCCACCACACGGGCGGCCTTGACGCCGGAAGCGCCTGCCTGAGCCAGGCCACGGGTGACGCCAGCACCGTCACCCACAGCGAAGAAGCCGGGCAGGGCAGTCTCCAGCTGGTTGGACAGGCTGATGCGGGCCGAGTAGAACTTCACTTCAGCGCCATAGAGCAGCGTGTCGTAGTTGGCAGTGCCGGGAGCCAGCTTGTCCAGGGCATAAATCATCTCAATGATGTCATCCAGCTGGCGCTTGGGCAGGGCCAGGGACAAGTCACCGGGCACAGCGGCGGTGAGAGTGGGCCGGGTGAAGGACTTGCTCAAACGGTGCTCATTGGTGCGGATGCCGCTGACAAGATCCCCAAAGCGCTGCACCAGTACGCCGCCAGCCAGCATATTGCTCAGAGAGGCAATATGCTTGCCGTAGCGATAGGGCTCATTGAAGGGGGAGGTAAAGCGGTTGGACACCAGCAGGGCAAAGTTGGTGTTCTGGCTGCGCAGAGCGGGGTCGGAATAGGAGTGCCCGTTGACAGTGTTGATGCCCTCCACGTTCTCCGCCACCACGTGACCATAGGGGTTCATGCAGAAGGTGCGCACGTGGTCGCCGTACTGCTTGGTGCGGTAGACCAGCTTGGACTCGTACACCACATCGGTGATGTGCTCGAACACGGTGGCGGGCAGCTCCACACGCACGCCCACATCCACCTGGTTGTTGAGCAGCTCCAGCCCCAGCTTCTTGCACTGGTTGGCAAACCACTCCGCACCGGAGCGGCCGGGCCCGGCAATGAGATAGGGAGCCGTGTAGCGCTCACCCTTGCTGGTCACCAGGGTGTAGTGCCCCTCGTTGTCGGTGAGAATCTCCTCCACAGCGGTGTGGAAGAGGAAGGTGTGCTTGTCCCGAATGTGCTCATAGATGTTGGTGAGGATGCGCAGATTGTTCTCCGTGCCCAGGTGCTTGCATCGAGCCTGGAGCAGATGCAGGTCATGCTGCAGCGCCTGCTTCTCCAGGGCGCGGGCGGCGGGGGTGGCAGTGGAATAGACCTCGGTGGTGGCCCCGTGCTTCACATTCAGCTCGTCCACATAGTCAATCAGCTCCATCACTTCCCGCTCGTCCAAAAAGTCGGTGAGCCAGCCGCCGAATGCAGTGGTGAAGTTGTATTTGCCATCGGAGAACGCACCTGCGCCGCCAAAGCCGCACATGGTGTCGCACACCTTGCACTGGATGCAGTTTTTCACCTTGCCTGCCACAATGGGACAGCTGCGGTGGTAAATATCCGCACCCTGGTCCACCACCAGCACCTTGGCTCCCGGCGCTTTGAGGGCCAGCTCGTAGGCGGCAAAGATGCCCGCCTCGCCAGTGCCCAAAACCATCACATCAAACTTGTTGCTCATGCTCGTTCTCCTTACTTGTCGTCGGTAATCTCACGAAATTTTCCCCGGTACCACCCGGTGACGCCATCCTTTTTGGCCAGAATACCCCGGCTGCACCGGCGCACCAGGGACAGCCGCTCTCCAGCGGTGACGGGCAGCAGATAGTCGGTGCTGTCCTCACAGTGGACGGTTCCATCCTTTTGGAAGTAGAGGTACTCCCGCAAAATCCACACTTCCCGCCCGCTGCTCACATGGCGGCACCAGCAGCCGTCCCCCTCCTCCCGGAGGATCTCCACAGTCCTGTCGCTCCAGCGGATGTTGATGGAGTCCTGAGAAGGGGCCTGGTCCTCTTCTGCCACCACCACAGGCAGCCCGTCATAGGCCACATAGTCCAGCGCCTCCCCGTACACATCGGGGATGATGAGGGCGTTGAGCTGCCCGTCCACCTTGAGCACACACCCGCCGTCAATGGACGCAATGTGCCGTTGGGGCAAAATCAGGGGGCGTGCGGTGGGTACCCTGGGATTGTAGAGGGTGACAGGCCAGTGTCCCACCACCACCCACTTGCGGAAGGACAATCCCTCCCCCAGGAAGTTGTCCCAGCCCATGCACCCATCTGCGGGCAGCGTATCCAGGTTCTCATCCCGCATCACGCCGCCGTGGGCGAAGATGAAGTTGCCTGCCTCCAGCACCTGGGGCATATCCAGCAGGAACTGGCACTCCCGGGGCATATGCTCCCACAGCGCCTGGCGCAGCCGCACCATATCCTCCTTGGTTTCCGGGACATCCAGCCCCAACTCCCGCCCCATCTGAATGGCCAGCGCACGCGCCCTGCGGAACTGGAAGTAGGGCAGAAGCTTATCCTCCGTCCCCTCCTCTCCCCGCAGGAAACGCACCGTCCAGCGGTCGCAGTTTCCACACAGGGGATACACCTTGTGGGTGCGCTGCAATTGCATCACATAGCGCAGCACCCCTAGGCTGTCCTCCCCCTTCTCAATCAAATCCCCCACCAGCACCAGCACATCCTCCGGGGTAAAGCGTGCCTTGTCCAGCACCCCCCGGAGAAAGGGCAGATTGCCGTGGATGTCGCTGATTGCCAGCACACGCTGGCCTGGTGCGATATCCGGCCTCACCACCACTGCCAACCGCTCACTCATGTTCATACTTCCTCTCCCTGTAAGGCTGCACCCCCGCTCCCTGTGGGGAGCACTCCCCTGCCAGGCAAGCTAGATGCAGCGACGCCCCCGCTGTCACCCCACCTGGCTTTCCACGGCATATACCCGTGCGCCCCAGGTGCAGCTGCCTTTTGCGCAGCGTCTTTGGGTATTATACCATACTTTCTCGTCCTTGAGAAGTGGAGGAGCGTTTCCTCTCCTGCCTAAACCAGCCTTTGGGTGCCCGCTCCCCAAAGAGCACTGCTCCATCACACCCCCAAAGAGGAGAAGTTTTTCAAATGCGTGTTTACTTTATCGCCTTGATTTGCTAGAATACAGAAGCAATATTAAACCACCACTAAGGAGGAGACCTATGCCCAGGGTATCTAATAAGGAGCGGAGCATGGCCCTGTATGAAACCATTCTCCAGCTCAAGAGCGTAGAGGAGTGCTGCGCCTTTTTCGACGACCTGTGCACCATTGGGGAGCTGCGGGCCATGGAGCAGCGGTTTGATGTGGCCCTGCTGCTGGACGACGGCATGGTGTACACCGAAATTTTGGAGCAGACGGGGGCCAGCTCGGCCACCATCAGCCGGGTCAACCGGGCGCTCTCTTACGGAACCGGCGGCTTCCCCCGCATGATTGCCCGCCGCAAGGGTAAGGAAGAAACGGAGGAGACGGCATGACCCTCCGCCAGGCCGCTCTGGACTACCTGGAGCGGGATGGCGTGCTCTGCGTGGCCATGCTGGAGGCTCTGCGCACAGGCAGGGCCTCCCCGCTGTCCGTCACCCCCCAGGGCGTGGCCCTTCAGATGGGCAGCCGCCTTCTGCTCTCTGCCGATGACGCCCCCGCCGCCCTCTCCCTCGTCCCCGCCCACTGGGACGGTGTGGTGCAGGTGGCCGGAGCACAGCGGGCCCGTCAGGTGGCCCAGGCCCTTGGACTGTCCATTTTGTGGGAGTGCTATCAGTCCGTCTACTGCTCCAAAACGCCCCGTCCGGTGCGGGCGGACATCCGCCCCCTGGGGCTGGCGTATCACCAGGCCATTTTAGACCATTACCATCTGTTTCATGACCCGGAGTATATTACCCAGCGGATTGAGGCCGGGGTGATGTACGGCATCTTTGTGGAGGACAATCTGGCCGGCTTTGTGGGGGAGCACTGGGAGGGCTCCATGGGGATGCTGGAGGTTTTCCCCCCTTACCGCCGCCTTGGACTGGCCACCCAGCTGCACAACTTCACCATCAACCGCTATCTCGCCCAGGGGCGCACGCCCTTTGCGGAAGTTCTGACGGACAACGCCCCCTCCCTGGCCCTTCAGGCGAAGATGGGCATGACCGTCTCCCAGGACACCGTGTGCGCCCTGGGGCGGCAGGACGGCTCCTCCCACTGAGCCAGCGCCACACAGCATATAAGCCCCCGCCTGCGCAATGGAGTGCAGGCGGGGGCTTGTTCACGTTCAAAGACCTCTGGAATGGAGGCTGCGGGGCCTACTCAGCGGAAGTAGTATGCGCCGCTCTCAAAAATGGGCTGATACTTGTTGCCCGGGATGTTTTTGCCCACAAAGGCCCCTTCCCGCTCGGTGTGGCCCATCTTGCCGAACACCCGGCCGTCGGGGGAGAACAACCCCTCAATGCAGGCCATGGAGCCGTTGGGGTTGCAGTGAATGCCCATAGACGGCTTCTCAGTGCAGGGATCCACATACTGGGTTGCCACCTGACCGTTGGCGATGAGCTGTTCCACCACCTCCTGGGGTGCCACAAAGCGGCCCTCGCCGTGGGAAATGGCGATTTGGTGGATGTCCCCCACCTGGCTGCGCAGCATCCAGGGGGAGTTCACCGAGGCCACCCGGGTGGCCACATAGCGGCTCTGGTGCCGTCCGATGAGGTTGAAGGTGAGGGTGGGACAGCTGTCGTCCGTGGGACGAATCTCCCCAAACGGCACCAGCCCCAGCTTAATCAGCGCCTGGAAGCCGTTGCAAATGCCCAGCATCAGACCGTCCCGCCGGCGGAGCAGGTCGTGGACACTGTCGGTGAGCTTGGGGTTGCGCAGGAAGGAAACGATGAACTTGGCCGAGCCATCCGGCTCGTCGCCGCCGGAGAAGCCGCCGGGGAGAATCATCATCTGGCTGCGCCCAATGGCCTGAGCCAGGGCGTCGGCAGACTCCCGCAGCGCCTGGGGGGTCAGGTTGCGCACCACCAGGATTTCAGGCTGGATGCCCGCCTTGCGGCAGGCGGCGGCGGTGTCATACTCGCAGTTGGTGCCGGGGAACACGGGGATAATGGCCCGGGGCTGGCCCACCTGCTGGGTGAACACAGCGGGAGAGCGTCCCTGCCAGGAAATCACCGGCACCGGCTCATCCTGCGTACCCGGATCGGTGGGATATACTCCCTCCAGCACCCCTTCCCACAGGGCGCACAGCTCCTCCACACCGGCGCTGTCCCCTTCCAGGGCAATCACACCCTCCTGGGTGGTATGGCCCAGGAGCACTGCCCCCTGGGGAATCTGGTCATCCGCCAGCTCCGCCACAATGGCCCCGGGCATATGCCCGTACCAGGGCGCCTCTACGCCGGGCTGGGCGGCAAAGCCAATGACGTTGCCGAAGGCCATCTTCATCACAGCCTCCGCCACGCCGCCGCCCTCCACCGCCCAGGCGGCCCGCAGCCTGCCCGCCTGGGCCAGCTGGTGTACCTGCTGCCACAGGGTGCGCAGGGCGGCGTAATCCTGCCCATCCGGGGCGGGGAAGAGCACCACCGGGTGGCCTGCGGCCTTGAACTCAGGGGAGAGCACCTGGCTGGCCTGCGCAGGGGCCACGGCAAAGGAAATGAGGGTGGGGGGCACATCCAAGTCGAGGAAGGACCCGGACATAGAGTCCTTTCCGCCAATGGCGGCCACCTCCAGCCCCAGCTGCGCCTCCACAGTGCCCAGCAGTGCGGCAAAGGGCTTGCCCCAGCGGCTGGGGTCCTCCCGCAGCTTTTCAAAATACTCCTGGAAGGTGAGGTAGGCGGCCCTGGGGTCGCACCCTGCCGCCACCAGCTTGGCCATGGAGAGCACCACCGACGCAGACGCCCCGGCATAGGGGTCGGCGGACATCCAGTGGGGGTCAAAGCCCCAGCTCATCACCGAGCAGGCCTCCGTGGTCTTGCCCGGCTCCACAGGGAGGGTGGCGGCCATGACCTGGGTGGGGGTGCGCTGGGTGATGCCCCCAAAGGGCATGAGCACCGAGGCGGCGCCAATGGAGCCGTCAAACCGCTCGGTCAGACCCTTTCTCGAGGCGCAGGCCAGGCAGGAGGCCACCTCCCGCAGGCTGGTATAGGGGGCCGGGCGTGCGCCGGTGCGCCGGGGCACCGTCACAGTGGTGTGCTTGTCTGCGCCGTTGGTGTTGAGGAAGCTGCGGGAGAGGTCTGCAATGGTCTGTCCCTTCCAGGTCAGCACCATCCGGGCCTGCTGGGTGACCAACGCCACCCGATAGGCCTCCAAGTTCTCCCGCTGGGCAGCGGCCAGGAAGGCGGCCTCGTGCTCAGGGGCCACCACCACCGCCATGCGCTCCTGAGACTCGGAGATGGCCAGCTCCGTGCCATCCAGCCCGTCGTACTTCTTGCGCACAGCATCCAGGTCAATGGACAGCCCGTCAGCCAGCTCGCCAATGGCCACGCATACCCCGCCGGCGCCGAAGTCGTTGCACCGCTTGATGAGGGTGGTGACAGCGGGGTCACGGAACAGCCGCTGGAGCTTGCGCTCCTCGGGGGCGTTGCCCTTCTGCACCTCGCTTGCCATGGTGGACAGCGAGCTTTGGTTGTGGCTCTTGGAGGAGCCGGTGGCCCCACCAATGCCGTCCCGGCCGGTGCGGCCGCCCAGCAGGATGACCACATCTCCGGGCGCAGGGCGCTCCCGCACCACATGGTGGGCGGGGGCGGCCCCCACCACAGCCCCCACCTCCAGGTGCTTGGCGATGTAGCCGGGGTGGTATACCTCGTGCACCAGCCCGGTTGCAAGTCCAATCTGGTTGCCGTAGGAGGAATAGCCCGCCGCCGCAGTCTGGGCCAGCTTGCGCTGGGGCAGCTTGCCCGGCAGGGTCTGGCTCATGGGCACGGTGGGGTCGCCGCCGCCGGTCAGACGCATGGCCTGGTACACATAGGCCCGACCGGACAGGGGGTCGCGGATGCAGCCGCCAATGCAGGTGGCCGCCCCGCCAAAAGGCTCAATCTCGGTGGGGTGGTTGTGGGTCTCATTTTTGAACATGAGCAGCCAGTCCTGGGCCTCCCCGTCCACCGTGGCGGTGACATGGATGGAGCAGGCGTTGATTTCCTCACTCTCATCCAGATTGGCCAGCAGGCCCCGCTGCTTGAGGGTCTTGGCGGCAATGGTGGCAATGTCCATCAGCGTCTGAGGCCGCTGGGCCGCCCGTGCCTCTCCATACACCTCCACCCGGGCGTCCAGGTACCTCTGGTAGGCGGCGGCCACCTGGGGGTCAAGGATTTCCACCCGGTCAATGTGGGTGGAAAAGGTGGTGTGGCGGCAGTGGTCAGACCAGTAAGTATCCACCACCCGCACCTCGGTGATGGTGGGGTCACGCCCCTCCTCATCCCGAAAATACCCCTGGAGGAAGGTCAAGTCCGCCAAATCCATGGCAAGGCCGTATTCCTCCAGCAGTCCCTCCAGTCCCTGCCGGTCCAGGGTGGTAAAGCCGGTGAGCACGGGCACCTGACTTGGCGTCTGGTAGGTGCGCTCCAGGGTGTCCGGCTTGTCCATGGAGGCCTCCCGGCACTCCACCGGGTTGATGAGATAGCCCTTCACCCGCTCCAGCTCCTGCTCGGTGAGCACCCCCTCCAGCGCATACACCCGGGCGTTGACCACCCTGGGGCGCTCCACCCCCGCCAGGAGCATGATGCACTGCTCGCAGGAGTCTGCCCGCTGGTCATACTGACCGGGCAGAGCCTCCACCGCCAACAGGCGCACCTCCTCCCCCAGGGCGGGCAGATGCTCCTCGTAGAGCAGGTCGCACTGAGGCTCTGAGAATACGGTGGACTGGGCGGCCTGATAAACCGCCGCATCCACCCCCTCCACGTCATAGCGGTTGAACAGCCGCACACCCCTCAGCCCTGCAATGCCCAGCTGATTGCGCAGCTCCCGCAGGGTGCTGCCCGCCTCCACATCAAAGCCGGGCCGCTTTTCCACATAACACCGAAATACATGACTCATTCCAAGATCTCTCCCTTTTGCCGTCGGCCCCCCATACGTCAGAGCCTTGCCAAGTCTATTTATCACATCAAGAGGTGTGCTGCCACGCCTCCATGTTCCAATAGGGATCTCCCCGGGTAGGTATCAGGTTTGTCACCATCCCCCAGCGCACCAGCATGGATTCATTGTGAAAGCACAGCGGTGCGATGGGCACTTCCTGGGCAAACAGGTCATACAGGGCCTGGGCCGCCTGGTTGCGTGCCTCGCCCTGGGCGGCCTTCCACTGCCCCAGCAGCGTGGGAAGCTGCTGGCTGGCATAGCCGCCGTAGTTGAGATTTCCCGCCAGCAGGGCGGTGGGGTCGAAGTCCGCCGTCATGCGCACCTCACCCAGATATAAGTCATACTGCCCGGACAGCAGTGCATTGTTGTAGTCCTCCCAGGCCAGCTTGCGCACCTCCACCTGCACGCCCAGCGAGGTGAGGCTGCGGGCCAGAAAGTCTGCAATGTTCTGCCGGGCCGTGTTGTCGCTGTTGACAATGAGCTTGACAGACACCGGGCTGCCCCCCTGGTAAAACAGCCCGTCCTCTCCCTTGGAAAAGCCGCTGCCCTCCAGCAGCTGCGCCGCCGCCTGTACGTCGTAATCCAGCTTCTCCGCCGCCGCAGCAGGGTAGTCGGCGTGGCGGGGGAAGATGGGCAGGCAGGCGGCCTCCCCGTGTCCCGACAGCAGGGAGCGCACCACAGAATTGCGGTCAAACACCTGGGAGAAGGCCTGACGCACCTGGGCACTCTGACACACGCCCCCGGTGGTGCGAAACCCCACATAGAGCAGATTGGTGGTGGGGTAGTCGTAAGTCTCATAGCTGCTGGAATAGCCCAGGGCATAGGGAGAGGAAAAGTCGGTGGTCACCGCCGTCACCTCGCCGCTGTCAAAGGCGGCAATGCGCTCATCCGCCGTGGCGGTGGGGTGCAGGGGGATGCTCTGGTAGGGCAGGCGGTCTGCATAGGCCCCATTGGCCTGCAATTCCAGCCCCTCCCCAGTGTCCGCAAAGCGATAGCGCCCCGTGCCCAGCGGCGCACCGCTCCCCTGCTCCAGCACGATTGGGATGTCCAGCAGGGCGGGTAAATTCCCATTGGGCACAGACAGGGTAATCATCACCTGTCCGTCCCCCGCCTGCACCCCGCTCACCCCTGCCAGACGGCTGGCATACAAGGTGCTGGCGGCGGCAGTGTTGAGGGAGCTTACCACGTGCCCGGCGGTGAGGGGTGTGCCGTCGGAAAAGGTCACGCCCTGGGCCAGGGTGATGGTCCACACCCGCCCGTCCTCGCTGACCTGCGCACTCTGCGCCAGCACCGGCTGGGGGACAAAGGCATTGTCCAGGGCGTACAGTCCCTGATACACCAGGGGGGCCAGGTCCAGATTCACCTGGCTGGTGCCGGTGATGGGATGGAGGGTGGCCCCCGGGTCATAGCTTAGGGCAAAGGGCTGGCTGGCCGCCGCAGGGGTGGCCGTGGGGGTGGGCGCCGGAGTGGATGTAGGCTCGGCACTGGGCTGTGCCTGCCCTGCGCACCCCGTCAATACCAGGCACAGGGCCAGGGCCAAAGCGGTCAGTCTGTGCATTGCAGTGCAATCACCGACGCCATAGAGCCCCGGTTGATGCCCATCCGCCGGTGGCTCCAGAAGGTCTCCGTGTCGCAGGCAGTACACGCCTGGCACACGGCGATGTGCTCCCCAAGCACCCCCGCCTGCTCCAGCTGCCGGGCATTGATGCCCTTTAAATCCACGGAATATTTGCCGTTCTCCAGGCTCTGGATATACGCCAGGGCGGCGGTGGACAGGGAGGCCATCATGGCGTTGGGCACATCCTCATGGGTGTCGAAGCAGCACGGGCCGATGCCCGGGCCGATGGCAGCCAAAATATCCTCAGGCCGGCTGCCGTACACCTGGCCCATCCGCTCCACCGCCCGGGCGGCGATGCCTGCGGCGGTGCCCCGCCACCCGGCGTGGACGGCGGCCACCACCCGGCGCACCGGGTCGTAGAAAAGCACGGGAATGCAGTCGGCGGTAAACACGCACAGCGCCACTCCGGGAATGTCGGTCATCAGGCCGTCGGCCTCAAAACACACCTTGCCGTAAGGGTCCTGCTTCCAGTCGGCGGAGGTCACTGTGCGCACCTCGCCCCCATGCACCTGATTGGCCATCGCCAGCCGCCCCCCGGCAGCGCCAACGGCGGATAAAAACCGCCGGTAGTTCTCCCGCACATGGTCGGGGTCATCCCCCCGGCTCACCCCCAGGTTGAGGGAGCTCCACATCCCCTGGGAAACCCCGCCCAGACGGGTGGAAAAGCCGTGGGCCACCCCGCCGGCGGCAGAAAGCTCGTCTGCCGCCAGGAAGGTGACGCCCTGATGTTGTTTCTCAATGATGTTCATATTGCCCTTTCCGCCATAAAATCCATGGCTTAAACGGTTGCATAAACAAAAGTATTCCGGTGGTGCCCAGCGTGTGGGGCTATGCCCCCGAAGAAAATCCAATCTGGTGTTTTCCGGGGATATGCGCCTGGAGAAAACACTCTGCTCAGGGGAAATAGGGCGACAATTCCGCAGGAATCGAACCCTATTCCCCCTGCATCCCCCTCACAAAAGTCCTTGGACTTTTGTGAGAGCGTTCGCAACGGCTGGCTTCCCTCCGATTCGGAACAAAACCGGGTGGCTCCGCCCCCCCTGGGTTTTATTCCTCACTCCGCTCCATCCAGCCTGCTCACGACGGCTCGGACGCTTCGTGTCTCACCGAGTTTCTCCGCCCGCAGGCGGAGAAATAAAATCCAAGGCCCGTGTTTTCCGGGGACATGCGCCTGAAGAAAACACTCTGCTCGGGGGAAATAGGGCGACAATTCCGCAGGAATCGAACCCTATTCCCCCTGCATCCCCCTCACAAAAGTCCTTGGACTTTTGTGAGAGCGTTCGCAACGGCTGGCTTCGCTCCGATTCGGAACAAAACCGGGTGGCTCCGCCCCCCTGGGTTTTATTCCTCACTGCGGTCCAACCAGGCTGCGACCGGGGCTGTTCACTTCTTCATTATCACGCCTCGCTCCCCTCCGCAACGCTTGACTTCCCTCCGTCTCGGAACAAATTTGGCCGGGCATAGCCCGCCCTGAAATTTATTCCTCGCTGCGGTCCAGTCAAGCTGCTCCGGGGGCTCGGACGCTTAATTTTCCCCACTATGATACTCCTTACAAGTACACTTCTTCCACTTCAGTCCGCTGCCGCAGGGACAGGGGTCGTTGCGGCCGATTTTCACAGCGTGCTTCACCGGGGCCTTCTTCACAGGGGTCTCACTGCCCCCGGACTCGCCGGTGACCTTGGCCACCCGCTCCCGCTTGATTTCCTCGTTGGTGCGCACCCGCACGGTGAACAGACGGCGCACCGTCTCCTCCTGGATGGCAGCGATCATCTGCTCGAACATATCAAAGCCCTCACGCTTGTACTCCACCACCGGGTCGGACTGACCATAGGCCCGCAGACCAATGCCCTGGCGCAGCTCCTGCATGGCGTCGATGTGGTCCATCCAGTACTCATCCACCACCCGCAGCATAATCACCCGCTCCAGCTCCCGCATGGGGCTCTTGCCGGTGGCCTGGGCCAGCTGGGCCATCTGTTCGTCAATCTGGTGCTCACGCTGGTCGTAGTTGGCCTGGGCCTGCTCCAGCATCTGCTGGGTCAGCTGCGCCACAGGCAGCTGCTCGGCCTGGGCCTGGAACTGCTCCATCTGCTCCTGGGTATACAGGGGCATCAGCGTGGCAGCGGCGGCACGGAAGCCCTCACGGGTGAACACGCCCTGCTCCCCGGCGTGTCCGGCCAGGGTATTGCTCACCACACCGGTGAGCATATTCTCCACAGCGGCGTGGACATCCTCGCCGTCGAGCACCTTGCGGCGCTGCTCATAGATGACCTCACGCTGGGTATTCATCACGTCGTCATACTCCAGCACCGTCTTGCGGGTCTGGAAGTTGCGGGACTCCACCCGCTTTTGGGCGGACTCAATGGCGCTGGAGAGCATCTTCTGGTCCAGGGGGGTATCCTCGTCCACGCCCAGGCTCTCCATCATGCTCTGAATGCGCTCAGAGCCGAACAGACGGAGGATGTCATCCTCCAACGAGAGGAAGAAGCGGCTCTCACCGGGGTCGCCCTGACGGCCGGCACGGCCACGCAGCTGGTTGTCAATGCGGCGGGACTCATGGCGCTCGGTGCCCAGGATGTACAGGCCACCCGCCTGACGCACCTGCTCAGCCTCCTCCCGGATGGCCTCTTTGTAGCGGGCCTCCGCCTCGGCAAACGCCCGGCGGGCCTCCAAAATCTCCTCATTGTCGGTATCGGCGTGCCCGTCGCACTCCGCCAGCTGCACCTCGCTCATACCCTTCTTGCGCAGCTCCGCCTTTGCCATGTACTCAGCGTTGCCGCCCAGCAGGATGTCGGTGCCTCGTCCGGCCATATTGGTGGCCACGGTGACTGCGCCCAGCTTGCCCGCCTGGGCAATGATTTCCGCCTCCCGCTCGTGGTTCTTGGCGTTGAGCACATTGTGGGGGATGCCTGCCCGGGTGAGCAGCTTGCTCATCAGCTCGGAAATCTCAATGGACACGGTGCCCACCAGCACCGGCTGCCCCTTGGCGTGGCACTCCTGAATCTGCTTGACGGCGGCCCGGTACTTACCCGCCTGGGTTTTGAATACATAGTCGGGATGGTCCACACGGGCCAGGGGCTTATTGGTGGGAATCTCCACAATATCCAGGCTGTAAATCTGGCCGAACTCCTCCTCCTCCGTCATGGCAGTACCCGTCATGCCGGAGAGCTTGTCGTACAGGCGGAAATAGTTTTGGAAGGTGATGGTCGCCAGGGTCTTGGACTCGTTGGCCACGGTGACGTGCTCCTTGGCCTCAATGGCCTGGTGCAGACCCTCGTTATACCGCCGGCCATACATCAGGCGGCCGGTAAACTCGTCCACGATGATGACCTCGCCGTCCTTGACCACATAGTCAATATCCCGGCGCATCACACCCCGGGCCTTGAGGGCCTGGTTGACGTGGTGGGAAAGAGTGGTATTGTCCGGGTCGGCCCAGTTGGCCACGCCGAACTGCATCTCCGCCCGCTTCACGCCCCGGGCGGTGAGGGTGGCGGTACGGGCCTTCTCGTCCACAATGTAGTCGGCGTCAATCTCCGTGTCCTCTTCCTCCTTGGTGTCCACACTGGCCACCCGGTGGCTGGTGAGGCGGGCCACAAAGTTGTCCGCCATCTGGTAGAGCTGGGTAGAGGCCTCACCCTGGCCGGAGAT
>CALXDR010000003.1 GCA_944387115.1 uncultured Oscillospiraceae bacterium | reverse complement strand
GTTACCTCCCTTACACGCTCTACAGCCGGGACGCCCCTCCGCAGAGCATACTAGATAGTTCTACATTATAATACAAAGCTCCGGGGAACTCAAGTTGAATTTGCTAGAAGCGTCCGAGCCGTCGTGAGCCACTTCAAAAAAGTCCAAGGACTTTTTTGAGGTGGCTGCAGGGGAAATGTGGCTCGATTTCTGGCGAAATTGTCGCCCCAATTCCCCTGAGCAGAGTGTTTTCCGAGGCGCATGTCCCCGGAAAACACGGGACTAAATTCTTTTCCGCCGCCTGCGGGCGGCGGAACTCTGTGAGACACGAAGCGTCCGAGCCGTCGTGAGCAGGCTGGATGGACTGGAGCGAGGGATAACCATACCAGGCAGGCGCAGCCTGCCATGGTTGTCCCGAGTCGTAAGGAAGCCAGCCGTCGCGAACAGGCGAGGCGTGACATCATAGAAGCGTCCGAGCCGTCGTGAGCCGCTTCAAAAAAGTCCAAGGACTTTTTTGAGGGGATGCAGGGGAAATGTGGCTCGATTTCTGGCGAAATTGTCGCCCCAATTCCCCTGAGCAGAGTGTTTTCCGAGGCGCATGTCCCCGGAAAACACGGGACTAAATTCTTTTCCGCCGCCTGCGGGCGGCGGAACTCTGTGAGACACGAAGCGTCCGAGCCGTCGTGAGCAGGCTGGATGGACTGGAGCGAGGGATAACCATACCAGGCAGGCGCAGCCTGCCATGGTTGTCCCGAGTCGTAAGGAAGCCAGCCGTCGCGAACAGGCGAGGCGTGACATCATAGAAGCGTCCGAGCCGTCGTGAGCAGGCTGGATAGACTGGAGCGAACCACAAAGCCCCGGAGCAGCCAAAACTGCTCCGGGGCCATTGCCGCTTAAGCCAAACCTGTTGAGCCAAATCCGCCGGCGCCCCGCTGGGTGTCGTCCAGCGCCTCCCGCTCCTCAAACTGCGCGGTGAGGTAGGGGGTAATCACCAGCTGCGCAATGCGGTCGCCGCAGCTGACGGTGCGCACCTGCCCGCTTTGGTTGTAGAGGGCTACCATCAGCTCCCCACGGTAGTCCGAGTCGATGACCCCCACCTTATTGGCCGGGGCCAGCCCCTGCTTGGTGGCAAGCCCTGAGCGGGCGTACACCAGCCCCACATACCCCTGGGGAATGGCCAGGGCCAGACCGGTGCGGATGAGCGCCGTCTCGCCCGGGGCAATGTCCACACTCTGGTCGCACAGGGCGTACAAATCCGCACCAGCAGCCTGCTCAGAGCTGTATACCGGCAGCTTGGCCCGGCTGTCCAGGCGTTTGATGGAAACAGATGTCATTCCAATTCCTCCTTTGTATTGCGGCGTGGTTCAGGTAATGGAGCGGATGGTGCTCTCCCCCGCCCACAGCACCACCTGTCCCGCCGCCAGGGACCGGGGCACATCAATGATGCGCTGGTTGGACGAGCCTCTAAAGCGCAAATCCAGCGCCTTCTTGGCCTGGACAAACCGCCCGTCCACCAGCACATCCAGCAGGGAGAGCATCTCATCGGTGTACTGGCACCGGGCACGGCTGTCCCGCCACAGCTGTCCGTCCAGGGTGTAGCCGGAGTAGCACCAGATACTCTTCTCCGGCACCTCCCGGCGCACCCGCCGGAGCAGAGGGAGCAGCCGCTGCTGATTTTCCGGCTCAAAGGGCTCGCCCCCCAGCAGGGTCAGCCCCTGAATGTAGGGGCTGGAGAGGGCCTGCACCACCCGATCCTCCTCGGCCTGGGTAAAGGGCTTGCCGTAGTCAAAGCTCCATGCCTCGGAATTGAAGCAGCCGGGGCAATGGTGGGTACACCCGGACACAAACAGGGACACCCGCACCCCCGGCCCGTTGGCCACATCCGCCCACTTGATGTTGGCGTAGTTCATACCAAATACCTCCAAACACAGAGGGAGGGGCAGGCAAAGCCCGCCCCTTTCCCCTTTGATGCGTTGTTTACAGGTGCAGCACCCGGGACTTAATCTCCTTGGTCTTGCCCTCATTCCAGAAGTTTTCGCCCAGATAGCCGCAGGTGCGGCGGGTGACATTCATCCTGGAGCGGTCACGGTTGCCGCAGTTGGGGCACTCCCACTCGTTGTCGCCGTTGATCTGAATCTCTCCGTCGTAGCCGCACTCCTGGCAGTAGTCGCTCTTGGTGTTGAACTCGGCGTACTGGATGTTGTCGTAGATGAAGCGCACCACGTCCTCCATGGCCTCCAGGTTGTGGCGCATATTGGGAATCTCCACATAGGAGATGCAGCCGCCGGAAGAAATCTTCTGGAACTGGCTCTCGAAGGTGAACTTGGAGAAGGCGTCAATGTCCTCCCGCACATCCACGTGGTAGCTGTTGGTGTAGTACCCCTTGTCGGTGACATCGGGGATGGTGCCGAAGCGCTCTTTGTCAATGCGGGCAAAGCGGTAGCACAGGCTCTCGGCAGGGGTGCCGTAAAGGCCGAAGCCGATGTTGGTCTGCTCCTTCCACTTGTCCGTGGTGGTGCGCAGGTAGTTCATCAGGCGCTGGGCAAACTCCTCGCCCACAGGCTCGGTGTGGGAGCAGCCCTTCACCAGCTTGGTCACCTCATACAGGCCGATGTAGCCCAGGGAGATGGAGGAGTAGCCGCCGTAGAGCAGCTTGTCAATGGTCTCCCCCTTGCCCAGCCGGGCAATGGCCCCATACTGCCAGTGGATGGGCGACACATCGGACTGCACCCCCTTGAGGGCGTTGTGGCGGCACATAAGGGCCTCAAAGCACAGCTCCAGCCGCTCATCCAGCAGCCGCCAGAACTTCTCCTCGTCCTGACCGGACAGAATGCCGATCTGGGGCAGGTTGATGGACACCACCCCCTGGTTGAAGCGGCCCTCGAACTTGTAGTTGCCCTGCTCGTCCTTCCAGGTGCCCAGGAAGGAGCGGCAGCCCATGGGAGAGAACACATTGCCCTCGTAGTGCTCCCGCATCATCTTGGCGGAGATGTAGTCGGGGTACATCCGCTTGGCAGAGCAGCGCACCGCCAGGCGGGTGAGGTAATCGTACTTGCCCCCTCTCAGGCAGTTGCACTCATCCAGCACGTACACCAGCTTGGGGAAGGCGGGGGTAATGCTCACGCCCTGCTCGTTCTTCAGACCCTCCAGGCGCTGCTCCAGCACCTCCTGGATGATGGCGGCGTTCTCCTCCATGTAGGGGTCGCCCTCACGCAGCACCAGGAACAGGGTGACAAAGGGGGACTGCCCGTTGGTGGTCATCAGGGTGTTGATCTGATACTGCATGGTCTGCACGCCGCTCTTCAGCTCGTCCTTGGTGCGGGCGGCGGCAATGCGCTCCACGGTGGCGTCGTCCAGCTCGGGGGCCACCTCACGGGTGCGGCGGATGTACTTCTCCTTGGTCAGGCGCAGGTACTTGCCCAGGTGGCTCATCTCCACAGACTGCCCGCCGTACTGGTTGGAGGCCACGCAGGCAATGATCTGGGTGACAACGGTGCAGGCCACCTGGAAGCTCTTGGGGGACTCAATGAGCTTGCCGTTGATCATGGTGCCGTTGTCCAGCATATCCCCGATATTGACCAGACAGCAGTTGAAGATGTGCTGCACAAAGTAGTCGGAGTCGTGGAAGTGGAGAATGCCCTCGTCATGGGCTTTGGAAATCTTCTCGGGGAGCAGCAGGCGGCGGGTCAGATCCCGGCTCACCTCGCCGGCGATGTAGTCCCGCTGGGTGGAGGCAATCACGGTGTTCTTGTTGGAGTTCTCCTCCGCCAGCTCCTTATTGTCATTGCGCAGCAGAGAGAGGATGGACTCGTCCGTGGTATTGGCCTTGCGCACCAGAGCACGGGTGTAGCGGTAGATGATGTAGGCCTTGGCCAGCTGGAACTTGCCCGCCTCCATCAGCTTGCGCTCCACCATATCCTGGATGTCCTCCACCAGCAGGCGCTCCTTCTCCCGGTCTGCCACATAGTCGGCAATGGCCTGGATGCCCGCCTCGTCCATGCGGTCCTGCTCCTCCACCGCTACATTCGCCTTCTGAATGGCACGCACAATCTTTGCACGGTCAAAATCTACAGTGGTCCCGTCACGCTTAATCACTTTCATGGGAACCCCTCCTTCTTTGGTACTGGCATTTTCTTCCGGCACGGCACAGGCTGTGCTCCTGCCGGTTTGTGTAAAACAATCTGCCCCGCAAGGGGCGCACAGCGTCCCGCCGCTGCAAGACGGCGAAGACAAAAAGAACCTCGCACCGCCCCGGCATCCACTGCCCGGCGGCGGCGTTCACAGCGCACAGACAGTCGTTTCGCCAGAAACCAGCCCCGCGCGCCATGTCCATTCCTCTGGTCAAACAGGCCGAAAAGCCGGTCTGACAGTCTCAGCAGAAAACCGGCCATGCACCGGCCGGTTCCCTGCTGAACGCCTCTCATGATAGCACACCCCATCCCCCGTGTCTACTGCTTTTTCAAAGTCTTGTGATGTTTGTGGCTTCTGTCCAAAAAGCCATACTATATCTTGTGTCTAATTCTTCTTGACAAGGCGGTCGGAATTTCTGCACCTCCCCCCCGCCCCGCTGCATAGGATGGGATGCGCCCCAGTGGCGCAGAAAGGAGCAAACTCCATGAACCAACTGCTTTGGAACCCTTCCTCCGACGGCGGAGCCATCTCTGCCGAGGAGTTTTCCGCCTGTGCCCAGAGCCAGTGCGACCCCTGCACCCTCTGCCCCGCCCCGCAGGACGCCGCCTCCTGCGGCTGCGACTGCGGCTGTGACCATGGCTGCGACCACGGCTGCGACCACAAGATGGTGTGTGTGTGCAGGCCCATCTGCCCGCCCAAGCCCCATCCCCCGGTCACTGAGGATGGATGCTGCTGCAAGCAGAGCTTCCGTGCCGCCCTCCAGCTGCTGTGCAGCAGCCGGATTGCCGACCTGGTGAACTTCAACGCCGCAGCCTTCCTCACCGACTCCTACCTGGCGGGCACCACCCAGACCACAGCGCCCACCACCCCCTCCACCACCCCCTCTGACAACCTGAATACCCCCACCGGGTCCTTCCTCCGCTTCTCCCCCTGCACCTGCGACCTGCTGGACATCGACGCCCAGGTGAACACGCCCCCCGCCGCCTCCGCAGGCATCACCGCCACCCAGGTGTCTTTGTGCCAGCTGGCCGCCGTGGTGCTCCAGGCGGCAGAGGGCACCGCCGAGGGGAACCTCACCGCCGCCGAGGCCACCACCCGCAACTTCCGCTGCCTCAAGCAGCTGCTGGCCCAGCGCCTCACCCCCTGCAACCAGCGGTGCGGCACCTGCGCCTGCAACTGCGACTGCGAGGGCTGCTGCTGCGCCGCCGGTGTGCTGGGCGTGCTGGGGGATAACAACCTCAGCCGCCGTGTCACCCTGGCCGCCGGCACCCTGGTGGTGCGCAATGTCACATTGCTGGGCACCCTGGGCAATGTGCTGGTGCTGGCCAACGACACCGACCAGCGCATCTATTTCGTCTGCGCCACCCAGGTGCAGTTCCTGGCCTGAGCTTCCTAGAACATCCGTTTGACTTTTCCGGGCACATCGGGTATCATAGGGGTAACTGCGCCGTCCAAAGGGCACTGCCTGGCGGAGGCGCCCCCGGAGGGAGGATGTGCCGTGGAACGCACCATTTTGCACTGCGACTGCAATAGCTTTTACGCCTCGGTGGAGCTGCTCTCCCGCCCTGAGCTGCGGGACCGGCCGGTGGCAGTGTGCGGAGACCCCGCCAGCCGCCACGGCATCATTCTGGCCAAAAACGAGGCCGCCAAGGGCTTTGGCGTGCAAACGGCCGAGACGGTGTGGCAGGCCCGGCGCAAATGCCCCCAGCTGGTGCTCCTCCCCGCCCACCACCAGCGCTACCGCCAGTATTCCCAGCGTGTCAACGCCATCTACGAGCGCTTTACCGACCTGGTGGAGCCCTTCGGCATTGACGAGAGCTGGCTGGATGTCACCGGGAGCCTCCACCTCTTCGGAGGCGACCCGGTGGCGCTGGCAGACCGCATTCGCAGCACCATCCGGGAGGAGCTGGGTCTGACTGTGTCGGTGGGGGTGTCCTTCAACAAGATTTTTGCAAAGCTGGGCAGCGACTACCGCAAGCCGGACGCCACCACCCTGATCAGCCCGGAAAACTACCGCCAGCTGGTGTGGCCCCTCCCGGTCAGCCACCTGCTCTTTGTGGGCCGGGCCACCGCCCGCACCCTGGAGCAATACGGCATTCACACCATCGGGCAGCTGGCCGCCGCCCAGCGGGACACCCTGGTCAATCTGCTGGGCAAGGCGGGGGGACAGCTGTGGGGCTATGCCAACGGTCTGGAGCACAGTCCAGTGGCCCCGGCGGGACGGTACACCCCGCCAAAATCCATTGGCAACGGCCTGACCTTCCCCCAAAACCTCACCCATCCCGACCAGGTGCGCCACGGCCTGGCCATGCTCTGCGACGAAGTGGCGGTGCGCCTGCGCCAGCACCACATGAAGGCCGCCACCCTTCAGGTGACCATACGAGATCCCCACTTCCGGGACATCTGCCGTCAAAAGCCCCTGGATACCCCCACCTGCACCGCCCGCGCCCTCACCAGCCACGCCGTGGCCCTGGTGGAGCGGTGCTGGACGGCGGGCGCGCCCATCCGGGCCCTCACCGTCACCGCCCAATCCCTCCTCCCCGAGGAGGAGGCGGCGGAGCAGCCCACCCTCTTCGACCCCCAGGCCCCACTGCGCCAGGCCAGGGTGGAGCGGCTGGAGCGCACCATGGACGCCATCCGCAGCCGCTTTGGGGACAGCGCCCTCACCACCGGCCGCCTGGCCCCTGCCCCCAGCCGCCCCAGGGAGGCGGAGGAGGAGGACGCCCTCCCCTTCTGACCCCCCGGAACCCCCGCATACAAAGCGCCCCCTCTGCCCGTCCATCCAGGGCAAAGGGGGCGTATTGTGTTTTAGTCCGACTCCACAGGGGGCAGCGCCTCCTGCTCCCTGCCGGTGATGGGCAGCGTCACCGACGCTTTGAACAAATCCCCGTCAATCTCCAGCTGGAAGTGCCCCTGCTGCAGCTCCGTGAGGGACTGGGCAATGGACAGGCCCAGCCCGCTGCCCTCCTCCGTGCGGGAGGCGTCCCCCCGCACAAAGCGCTCCATCAGCCGCCCGGCCTCCATGTTGAGGGGCTGGCGGGAGATGTTCTTCACCGTCAGCACGGCGCAGTCGCTGTGTACCTGAAGATCCACATACACCCGTGTGCCGCCCAGGGCATATTTTGCGCAGTTGGACAGCAGGTTGTCCAACACCCGCCACAGATGCCGCCCGTCCGCCATGACCCACACGGGATGCTCCGGCGTGCTGCGCACCACCGATAGCCCCGCTCGCTCCAGCCGCTGCTCATACTCGCCCAGCGCCTGATCCAGCAGCTGCCCCAAATCCAGCCGCTCCCGCACCACCGTAAGGCTCCCCGTGGAGGCCTTGGACGCCTCCACCAGGTCCTCCGTCAGCTTTTTCAGGCGCTGGCTCTTGCGGTCGAGCACTGCGATGTACTCCGCCGCTCTGGGGTTGTCAATCTCCTCTTTTTTGAGCAGGTCCACATAGTTGATGATGGAGGTGAGGGGGGTTTTCAGGTCGTGGGATACATTGGTAATCAATTCCGCCCTGAAGTGCTCGCTGCGCAGGCGCTCGTCCACGGCGTCAGAGATGGACTGTCCCAGATTGTTCAGCGCTTCGGCGTGCTCCTTCAGGTCGGGGAGCATCCGGGCGGTGTCCATGTGGTAGTCCGGGCGGCCGCCGATGATCTCCCGGGTGCCCTGGCGAATGCGCTTCCACTGGCACGCCCACACCAGCACATAGCCCAGGATGAGCACAGACCCCAACCAGAGCAGCAGCGCCAGCTGCCGGGGCAGCCGAACCAGCACCGCAAACAGGGTGCACAGCACATACCCTCCGCCGAGCACGCCTACCTTCCACACCAGCCCCACAGACCTCAGGCACCGGCCTGCCAGCTGGAGGCACCACCGGCACAGCCGCTGGCACAGGCGCAGCAGACGGGCGGCAATGGTATTGCTCCACAATGTACCCGCCTTGCACCGCACCGCCACCGTCACCAAGCCGCCCACCACAGCGGCGGCCCCCCCTCCAACGGTCAGCCCAACCAGGATCAGCTGGAGAGAGAAGTTGGGCCACACCCCTTTGTTTTCCAGTGCGCTCAGACCTCCTACCGCACCCACCCAGGACAGCGCAGCCAGCGTGAGCAGGAGCAGCACCACCACCTCCCCCGGTATCCGGTGGAAGGGATTGAGGTGGATGCCCTCCACCCCCCTCCGGCGCCCTGCCGCCGCACACAGATAGATGGTACACCCCACCCCTGCCAGCACCAGCAGAATGTTGCAGGCCAGGAAAAGCCCTCGGAAGCTGCGCCAAAGCTCCAGCGTGTGCCGGGCCGCCTGATAGCTGTCCGCCACCGCCATCTCCTCATCCAGCCACATCACAACGCTCATCCGCTCCCACCGCTCCCGTACGGTCCAGCTGTCCTCCTCCGGCTGGTAGAGATAGGGACACAGCTCCTCCAGCCCCAGGGCTGTGTTCAGGGAGGGGCCAAACAGGTACGCCTGCCCGTCCACCCACACGGAGAGGGCCGTACACCGCCCCTCTAAATCCAGCCAAACCGTGTCCATATCCACCCCCTCCGGCAGGCTGGCTGTCCCGGTACTGCGGTACTCATCCACCAGCGCCTGGAGCGTACCTGCCGGGTCGGTCACCGCCACGCAGTTGTATGCGCCTGCCTGCACCACGCCGTGATCGGCAGCGCCCATCTGCGTCCACGCACAGGGGACTATCTCTGCGTGCTCCCCCTCCAGCTTGAGGGAAACCTCGTCGCCAGCACTCCAATACAGCCCCAGCGACCGCTGGGTGTAGTCCTCTTCGCTGTTGGACAGCACCTGCTTCTCCCCCCAGAGAATCTGCCAGCGCAGGTTGGTGGCCTCTGCCGACAGCTGCCGCTGAATCTGTCCGACCCTCTGCTGATAGTACCCATCCGTAGAGGTGCCCTGAGCGGTGCCCTGCTGCCGCACCACCCACAAATGCGCCAGCAGCTGCAGCTGCGCCTCATCCCGCCGCTCCAGGGAGCGCACCGCATAGCTGTCCGCCCAATTGCCGCCGTCGCTCCAAATGGCCTCCCCATTGGCATACTGATAGCACCCCATCACCGCAGCGCCTGCAAAGCACAGCACCGCCAGGCAAAAGGCCAGCGCCTTTCGGGGCAGTTGTTCCCATCGTTTCATTTACATCTTCTCCATCTTGTAGCCCAGTCCCCACACTACCTTAATATATTGGGGATTTGCCGGGTCAATTTCAATTTTCTCCCTCAGGTGGCGGATGTGCACCGGCACGGTGCTCTCCGAGCCAGACACCGGGTCGCTCCACACCCGCTCATAAATCTGGGTTGTGGAGAACACCCGCCCCGGGTTCTCCATCAGCAGGCGCAGGATATTGTACTCAATGGGGGTGAGGGTCACCTGCTCCCCATCCATCGTCACCCGCTTGAAGCCGTCATCCATCACCAGGGAGCCGTTGCGCACCACCCCCGCCTGATCCGGCTGCTCTCTCCCACCCAGGGTGGTATACCGCCGCAGCTGGCTCTTCACCCTGGCCAGCACCTCCACAGGGTTGAAGGGCTTTGTGATGTAATCGTCTGCCCCAATGTTCAGCCCCAGCACCTTATCTGTATCCTCGCTCTTGGCGGTGAGCAGAATGATGGGCAGGTTTTCCACCTCCCGCAGCTTGGCGGTGGCGCGAATGCCATCCAGCACAGGCATCATCACGTCCATCAACACCAGGTCTATGCCCCCCTTGCCCACCGCCTTCAGCGCCTGCTGGCCGTTGTAGGCCTCCACGGTGTCATATCCCTCGCTCATCAGGTAAATTTTCAGTGCGGACACAATGTCCCGGTCGTCATCGCAAATCAGAATCTTGTACAAAGCGCACCCTCCTCTTCCTGCTCTCTATCCTACCAAGGCAATGTTTAAGTTACAAGTCGGAAAATCCTTAAATTTTCTTTAAGAACCGCCCCTGACCCCCACTACGCCCCTCCTTCCCCCGTCTTTCCCAGGGCAAAGGGGCATAAAACCCCCTCTGGGGTCATAGGGTGCGCTGACCCCCAGAGGGCCGGGCTTGCACGCCAAAAAACACACAAGCCCCCCTCCCCATGCCGTCAGCGGAATGGGAGGGGGGCAGTTCACCCGGCCGGATGTATCCCGGCAGGGGTCACGGTGATGGAAAAATATTTTTTGGGCGGGATGCCCATGGTCTCCTTGAACACCTTGGAGAAATGCTGCTGGTTGCTGAACCCCACCTCCTGGGCCAGGTCGGACAGGGAGCAGTCCGGGTCGGTCTGCTTGTAGGTAATGGCCCGGCTGATGCGCACATGGGTGATGTAGACCGACACCCCCATGTGGAAGTGCTCCAAAAACAGCTTGGTGAGGTAGCGGGCGGACACCCCTGCCGCCTCTGCCACATCCTGCACCAGCAACTTCTCCATGTAGTGCTGGTCGATGTAGTCGATGGCCCGGGTCAGGTGGGCATTTTCCTGGAGATGCCCGCCGTCCGCCTCCTCCAAATCTCTGGAGAGCAGGATGGACAGCTCCGCCAGCTTGAGGCGAATCATATCCTCGTTGTGCCGTCCCTCCCCCTCCAGCTCCACCTGGAGCCCCTGGAGGCAGGCCCAAAGGCGGGTGTTCATCTGCGCCTGAATGGCCCGCCGCCTGCTGATGGACAAATCCCGGACCAGGCTGGTGCGCTGCTGGGGAAGCACCGCATTGGTCAGCGAGTCGGCGTGACAGTGCCCCTGTAGAAACACCGCCGGTTCACCCCCAGGCACATCGGTGCTGTGGGGTATATTGGGAAACACCAATAGATACTCCCCCGGCGACACAATGTGCTCCACCCCATGGATGGTGACCACCACCTGCCCGCTGATACACGCCACCATCTCCAGGCTATGGTGCAGATGGGTGCCAAAGTGATACCCGCTGGGCAGCTCCCGCCTGATGATGCGATCCAAACAGGTGCACTGCCGTTCCTGATTCTTCGAAGCAAGCGGCTCCAGCATCGTCCAATCCCCTTTCCTCCCTGTGGCATCCCGCTGCGCTCTCCTCCGCAGCGTTCTGCCCCGCAGGGCCGAAATAGATAAATTTGGTCTGGCCCCGCCATCGGTTTCTGTCCGTGCTATTATACCATACTCCCGCCCCTCTGAACAGAGTGCATTTTGCATATATCACATAAAGCAATCCATCCAGACAATCGAACTTGTAGATTTCCACAACACTTTAGGCGGCTACTGTATGAAAATGTCCTCAAAATAACGTCTTTCGAGGATAAATCAGCCCATTTCCATCTTCGTTTTTCTTTTAACAAATTTTTCGCCCTTCCCGCTCATATATTCCTCTTTGTAGAACTTTCAGGAATTTTCTCTCTGTTTTATGCAGTTTCTGCAACTTTCTCTGTGCAAAATCCTCACAGGATAACCCGGCAGTTTCCCCTGTCCTCTCCCCGGCTTTTTCTCACTCCTTGGGACAAAATTATATAAATTCTCCCTGCCCACCCATCCTGTTTTCCCCGGTGCGGGCCTGTGCCAAACGCCTCAGCCAGCCCCCCAAATAGACAAAACGCCCTCCCCCCAGCGGTTTCCCGCCGGGGGGAGGGCGCAATTCAGCCCGGAGGCCAGGTCATATCCCGGCCGGAGAGCACATGGAAATGGAGATGGGGCACGGACTGCCCCGCCTGTACGCCGCAGTTGGACACCACACGAAAATCGTGCAGCCCCAGCCCTTCTGCCACCCTGGCGATGACAGAGAAGATGTGGCCCACCACCCCTTCGTTGTCCGGGTTGACCCCGGCGCAGGAGGGGATATGGGTCTTGGGAATCACCAGAAAGTGGGTGGGAGCCTGGGGGTCAATGTCGTAAAAGGCCAGGCACACCTCGTCCTCGTACACCTTGTTGGCGGGAATCTTCCCCTGGATGATGCTGCAAAACAGACAGTTTTCCTGTGTCGCCATACGCTCCAATCTCCTTTCCTATGCTTACAGTCCCAGCTTCATAGCCACAATGTTGTCCACCATGGCCAGGGCATTGTCCAGCATCAGCACATCCGAGCCGCCGCCCATGGCGGAGTCCGGCTTGCCGCCGCCCTTGCCGTTGGCAATGGCGCACACCTGCTTGATGAGGTCCCCGGCCTTCACCCCCTGGGCCACGGCCTCTTTGCCGCAGGAGGCCAGGAAGGTGATCTTTCCGTCGTTGACCGCCGCCAGCACCGCCACAATTTTGGGGTCCTTGTCCCGGAGCATATCGCCCAGCTGGCGCAGGCGGTTGCCGTCGGCGTCGGGCACGGTAGCCGTGAGCACCTTCAGCTGGCCCACCTCATGGGTGGAGATGAGGAAGCGGTCCACCTCACCGGCGGCCATCTGGGACTGGAATTTCTCCAGGCGCTGGCGGAGGGTGCGAATCTCACCCATCACCGCCTCAGCCTTCTCCCGCAGCTCGCCGGGCTTGCCCTTGAGGACAGCGGCGGCCTGGAAGAGAATCTCCTGGTTGCGGTTCATGGTGTCCAGAGAAACCTGGCCGGTGGTGGCCTCAATGCGGCGCACACCGCTGGCCACGGAGAACTCGCTGGTGATGTGGAACACCCCCACCTTGGCGGTGTTGTCCAGGTGGGTGCCGCCGCAGAACTCCACGGAATACCCCTCGCCCATGTCCACCACACGCACCACATCGCCGTACTTCTCGCCAAACAGGGCAATGGCGCCCTTCTGCTTGGCCTGCTCGATGGGCATTTCCTCGGTGACAATGTCATACCCCTCCAGCACAGCCTCATTGACCATGGCGCTCACCTGGGCCAGCTCCTGGGCGGTGAGGGCGGAGAAATGGGTGAAGTCAAAGCGCAGGCGGTCGGCCTCCACCAGAGAGCCGGCCTGGTGCACATGGTCGCCCAGCACCGCCCGCAGCGCCTTGTCCAGCAGGTGGGTGGCGGAGTGGGCGCGCATCACGGCCTTGCGGCGGTTCTGGTCAATGGCGGCAGCCACCGTATCCCCCACCTTGAACACACCGCCTGCGGCCTTGCCGTAGTGCATATACTTCCCGCCCTTGTTCTTCTGCACATCGTGGACGGTGAACACGCCCGCCCCCAGGGTGATGGTGCCGTGGTCAGCCACCTGGCCGCCCATCTCGGCATAGAAGGGAGTCTTATCCAGCACCAGGATGGCCTCCACCCCGGGCATAATCTCCTCGGCCTGCTGGTTTTCCACCACCAGCGCCACGATTTTGGCGTCCTCCACCTTCACATGGTCGTATCCGCAGAACTGGGTCTCGGGCACATCCTTGCCAAACTCCACGCCGGCCCAGCCCAAATCACCCAGGGCCTCACGGGCCTTGCGGGCACGCTGACGCTGCTCCTCCATCAGGCTGCGGAAGCCCTCCTGGTCCACCTCCATGCCCTGCTCGGCCACCATCTCCATGGTCAGGTCAATGGGGAAGCCATAGGTGTCGTACAGCTTGAAGGCGTCCTCGCCGGAGAATACGGTCTTGCCCTGGTGCGCTGCCAGCATATCGTTGAAGATGCGCAGGCCGCCGTCGATGGTCTTGGCGAAGTTCTCCTCCTCCACCCGGATGACCTTGGTGATATAGTCCTGGCGCTCCCGCAGCTCGGGATAGTGCCCCTCGTTCTCCCGGATGACGGTTTCACACACCTGGTAGAGGAACGGCTCGTTCACACCCAGCAGCTTCCCGTGGCGGGCAGCCCGGCGGAGCAGGCGGCGCAGCACGTAGCCCCGCCCCTCGTTGGAGGGGAGCACGCCGTCGCAAATCATAAAGGTAGCCGAGCGGATGTGGTCGGTAATCACACGCAGGGACACATCCCGCTGCTGGCTCTCGCCGTAGTGGGCGCCGGTGAGCTGGCTGACCTTGTTGGTGATGTTCATCACCGTGTCCACATCAAACAGGGAGGCCACATTCTGGCACACGCAGGCCAGGCGCTCCAGGCCCATGCCGGTGTCGATGTTCTTCTGCTTCAGCTCGGTGTAGTTGCCCTCGCCGTCGTTGTCAAACTGGGAGAACACATTGTTCCACACCTCGATATAGCGGTCGCAGTCGCAGCCCACGGTGCACTCGGGCTTGCCGCACCCCCACTGTTCCCCACGGTCGTAGTAGATCTCCGAGCAGGGGCCGCAGGGGCCGGAGCCGTGCTCCCAGAAGTTATCCGCCTTGCCAAACTTGAAGATACGCTGGGCAGGAATTCCAATTTCATCCCGCCAAATGGCGAAGGCCTCGTCGTCCTCCAGGTATACAGAGGGATAGAGCCGCTCCGGGTCCAGACCCACCCACTCAGGGCTGGTGAGGAACTCCCAGGACCAGTGAATGGCCTCCCGCTTAAAGTAGTCGCCAAAGGAGAAGTTGCCCAGCATCTCAAAGTAGGTGCCATGGCGGGCAGTCTTGCCGATGTTCTCAATGTCGCCGGTGCGGATGCACTTCTGGCAGGTGGTCACCCGGCGGCGGGGCGGCTCCTGCTCCCCGGTAAACCAGGGCTTCATGGGGGCCATGCCGCTGTTGATGAGGAGCAAAGAGGCATCGTTCTGGGGCACCAGGGAGAAGCTGGGCAGGCGCAGATGACCCTTGCTCTCGAAGAAGGAGAGGAACATCTCCCGCAGTTCATTGACCCCAAAGGGCTTTGGTTCTTTCATGGGACTTACCTCCATCGTTGTGTTGCAATGCGCAGATGCACATAAAAAAATCCCAACCAAGCTCAGGGGCGCACACTGTGCGCGGTACCACCCTGATTATCCCGGTTCGGACATCTCTGTTCATCCGATAACGGGGATGAGCCGTCCCGGTCCTCCCGGGCCGCTCCGGAGTGGCCCGCCCACCCGCTTGTGCCGAGGGCTCTCACGCTCCCCTCTCGCTGCTGGCTGCGCTGTGTGCTTGGCTCCGTCGTCGCACTTTGTCCTCTCTATTCTACCACACTTTCCCCCGGTGTCAAGGGCTTTCCGCCCGGGCGGGGCGTTCTTTGGGGCGAGCGCCTGCTCTGCCTTGCGTTCTGTCCCATTTGTGCTACAATGGTGGTGCCCCGCTGGGCTGCCCTTCCGGTGCAGCCCAAGGGCCGCAAGCCATATCCATCTGTGGAGGATGACCCTATGATTACACGTGACGCCACAAAGCAGCTCCAGGGGCTGGCCATTCTGTCCATGCTGTGCCTGCATCTGTTTTGCACCTTAGACCCTCAGTTTGTCCCGCTCATTCAACTGGCAGACGGGGTCCCCCTGGCCTACTTTTTCGGTCAGGCCGCCGACTTTTGTGTCATGGCCTACTGCTTTTGCAGCGGATACGGCCTGATGGCCAGCTATCACCAGGCATACGCTGACAAGCGCGCCTACCTGAAGGGCCGCCTGCCCAGTGTGCGCCAGCTGCTGTACACCTACTGGCTGGTTCTGGCCCTGTTTGCCTGCGTTGCCCTCGCCCTGGGAAAGGGCGGGGCGTGGCTGCAATCCCCCCAGGTGTTTTTGGGCAATGCAGCGGTGTTTGGCTACTCTTACAACGGCGCATGGTGGTTCTTGTCCACCTATCTCCTCATGCTCCTCCTCTCCCCCTGGGTGTTTGCCGCCCTGGAGGCCCACCCAAGGCTGGTGGCTGCGGGGGCACTGCTCCTCTACATCGCCGCCTACCGCCTGCGCTTCTCCCAGGACGGATTGCTCCTGGGCCACATCGCCCGGCTGGGTATGTCCTATCCAGAGCTTCTCATCGGCGCTTACTTCTACAAGTACCACGCCATGGATTGGATACGCACCCAGTGGTGCCGCATCATCCCCGATCGGCTGCGCATCCCCCTTCTGGTGGCTGCCGCCGCAGCCATCATCGTGGTGCGGCGCTATGTCCCCACCCTGTTTGTGGCCCCCATTTCCGGGCTGGCCTTTCTTGTCATCTATCTGCTGCTGCGCACACACTCCCCCGCCTTGCAGTCCCTGCTGGGATATTTCGGCGCACACTCCACCAACATATGGTTGGTGCATATGTTCTTCTATCTGCCCCACTACGGCGGCCTGGCCTATTACGCCAAATACGATGTGCTCGTCTTCGCTGCCCTGCTGGGTATGAGCCTGTGCGCATCCTACCTCATTATGTTCCTCAAAAAGCTGGGCTGCCGGGAATTCCGGCCCATTCGGGCAAACAAGTAAAGCGAGGGGCGGAACCTTCCGCCCCTCGCTGCGCTTTCCACAGGATTACCCCTTACCCTTCTCACCCTGGCGCTTAATCACCTTCAAGCGCACAAACTCCTCCCGCTCCTTCTCCTCCAGCGCCTCGGTGATGAAGCGGATGGTGTGGTCGAAGCCGGGAATGACGATGTTGTTCAGGGCATTGGCCCGCTTTTGGGCCTTCTTAATGGCCTCTGCCAGGCGGTAAATGGAGGTCTCCACCTCTGCCATGCGGCGGGTGAGATCCTTGACCTTGGCAAAGCGGATATAGGCCAAATCCAGCGCCGGCGAGGTATAGGCAAACCCGTAATCCGGCTTGAGCGGCGGGGTGTTGTCGGGGATGCTGGGCAGCTCAATGCCCATCACCGACCGCCAGCGCACATCCAGACTCTCATCCGGCTCCACACCCTCGGCGATGTGGTCGCACAGACCCAGCTCGATGTTGGCCCGGGCCAGGGCGTCGTAGGCAGACTGGAACACCTGGTCAATCTCCCGCTGAATGGCAGCGGCGTCGTCCATCAGGGTCATCATCTCCCGCACCAGGATGTTGCGCTTGCGGTCCATCAGCTCATAGCCGGTCTGGGCCAGGGCACGGGAGCGCTTGGCGGCCATCAGGTTTCCTTTGGTTGGCAATACAGCGGCCATGGGGCCACCTCCTCCAGGGAATGTGCTCCGCCTTCCGGCGGGCCGGTTTACGCCTCCTTCAGGCGCTCAAATGCCCCTTCCTTGTAGTGAGCGTCCAGCTCCTTGTCGGACACACGGTCCAGCTCGCCCCGGGGCAGGATGGACAGCAGCACCCAGCCCAGCTCCAGAGTCTGCTCCAGGGTGCGCTCCTCCTGCTGGCCCTGGCGGATGAAATACTCCTCAAAGGCCCGGCCAAAGCGCAGGTACTGCTTGTCCAGGGCGG
Organism: uncultured Oscillospiraceae bacterium; assembly: GCA_944387115.1. Lineage (GTDB taxonomy): Bacteria > Bacillota > Clostridia > Oscillospirales > Oscillospiraceae > Enterenecus. The sequence continues at coordinate 48,483 of CALXDR010000003.1, read as the reverse complement.
ACAGCTCATCCTCACCAATGACCGAGGCCAGGCTGCGGGCCTCCTGCACCTTGGAATAGGAGGCAAACAGCTGGTTGGACAGCCCGGGATGGTCCGCCCGGGTATACCCCTCGCCAATGCCGTCCTTCATCAGACGGGACAGCGAGGACAGGATGTTGATGGGGGGGTACACCCCGGACTGGTCCATATTGCGCTCCAGCACAATCTGTCCCTCGGTGATGTAGCCGGTCAAATCGGGGATGGGATGGGTGATGTCGTCGTTGGGCATGGTGAGGATGGGCACCTGGGTCACAGAGCCCTGCTTGCCCGCAATCATCCCCGCCCGCTCGTAGAGGGAGGCCAGATCGGAGTACAAATAGGCGGGGAAGCCCTTGCGGGAGGGAATCTCCCCCTTGGAGGAGGAGAACTCACGGACGGCCTCGCAATAGGAGGTCATATCCGTCATCACCACCAGCACATGATAGCCGTGGTTAAAGGCCAGGTACTCCGCCGCCGTCAGGGCGCAGCGGGGGGTGAGGATACGCTCAATGATGGGGTCAGAGGCCAGGTTGAGGAACATGACCACCCGCTGCAGCGCACCCGCCTCCTCAAAGTTGCGGCGGAAGAACTCTGCCACGTCGTTTTTCACGCCCATGGCGGCAAACACAATGGCAAACTCCCCGTCATCCCCCGCCACACGGGCCTGGCGCACCATCTGGGCGGCCAGCTCGTTGTGGGCCATGCCTGCGCCGGAGAAAATGGGCAGCTTCTGGCCCCGAATGAGGGTGGAGCAGCCGTCAATGGCGGAAACGCCGGTGTAGATGCAGCTGCGGGGATACAGGCGGCTGACCGGGTTGATGGCAGAGCCGTTGATGTTGCGCCGCTCGTCGGGGAACAGCTCCCCCAGCCCGTCAATGGGGCGGCCGGCGCCGTCGAACACACGGCCCAGCATCTCCTTGGACAGGGCAATATCCATGGGCTTTCCGGTGAAGTGGGTGCGGGTGTTTTCCAGCGACATACCCCGGGTGCCCTCAAACACCTGGAGCACCGCCCGGTCCCCCTCAATGAGGATGACACGGCCATAGCGGGTGGAGCCGTCCGCCATGGTCAGCTCCGCCAGCTCATCGTAGGACACCCCGGACACGCCCTCCAGCGCCACCAGGGAGCCGTTTAAGTCGGACAGGCCGGTATATTCCAATCTCATCTCAAATCACCTCAGCTGTTGGCCTGGTTGACCTGCTCCACAGCCTGGTCAATCTGGGCATTGTAGTCGTCGAATTTAGAAAGGTCGTCGTTGGGCACCTCATACTTCATCTTCACCAGCGCGTCAAACACCCCGGTGGCCAGGTACTGGGACAGGGGAATGGCCCGCTCTACCCCCTCCTTGGCCTTGTCGTACAGGCGCAGAATGCACTCCATCATTTTCAGCTGCTTGGTCAGGGGCACATAGGTGTCCACAGCGTGGTAGGCGTTCTGCTGGAGGAAGCCCAGGCGAATGACACGGGCAATCTCAATGGTGAGCTTTTGATCCTCCGGCAGAATGTCCGAGCCAATGAGCTTGACAATCTCCATCAGCTGGCTCTCCTCCCGCAGCAGGTTGGCAATGCGCTGGCGGCACTTGTCAAAGTCGGGGGAGACGTTCTGGGCATACCAGGGACGCAGCTCGGCGCTGTACTCGGAATAGGAGTTCATCCAGTGGATGGAGGGGAAGTGGCGGGCATAGGCCAGACTGCGGTCCAGCGCCCAGAAGCAGCGGATAAACCGCTTGGTGTTCTGGGTCACCGGCTCAGAGAAGTCGCCGCCCTGGGGGGAAACGGCCCCGATGACGGTGACAAATCCCTCCTTGCCCTCCAGGGTCTCCACATAGCCCGCCCGCTCGTAAAACTCCGCCAGGCGGGAGGCCAGATAGGCGGGGAAGCCCTCCTCAGCGGGCATCTCCTCCAGGCGGCCGGAGATTTCACGCAGCGCCTCCGCCCAGCGGGAGGTGGAGTCTGCCATCAAGGCCACATGGTAGCCCATATCCCGGTAGTACTCGGCAATGGTCATGCCGGTGTACACCGAGGCCTCACGGGCGGCCACGGGCATATTGGAGGTGTTGGCCAGCAAAATGGTGCGGTTCATCAGGGGCAGGCCGGTGCGGGGGTCCTTCAGCTCGGAAAACTCCTCCAGAGCCTGGGTCATCTCGTTGCCCCGCTCGCCGCAGCCCAGGTAGACAATGATGTCTGCATCCGACCACTTGGCCAGCTGGTGCTGGGTCATGGTCTTGCCAGCGCCAAAGGGGCCGGGAATGGCCGCCGCACCCCCCTTTCCGATGGGAAAGAGGGTGTCAATGATGCGCTGACCGGTAATCAGGGGCTTGGAGACGGGCAGACGCCGCCCCATGGGACGGGCCCCCCGGATGGGACAGCGGGAGGCCAGCTTGAGCTGGTGCACCTGCCCCCGGTCGTCCTCCACCTCCACCAGCACCGCCTCCACGGTGTAGCTGCCGTTGGGCACTGCCCGCACCACCTTGCCCGATACCCCGGCGGGCACCAGACAGCGGTGGGTAATGGCGGGCGTCTCCTGGCAGCTGGCGTACAGCGTGCCGGGGGTGACGGTGTCCCCCTCATGCACAAAAATCTCACTGTCCCAGGTACGCTCCAAATCCAGCGCCGGGATGTTGATGCCCCGGCCCAGGAATGCGCCGGAGGCAGCCTCCAAATCCCGCAGGGGACGGCCGATGCCGTCGAAGATGTTGCCCAGCAGGCCAGGCCCCAGGAGCAGGGCCATGGGGGCCCCGGTGGGGGTGACGGGCTGACCGGGGGCCAGACCGGTGGTGTCCTCGTACACCTGCACGGTGGTCATATCCCCATCCACGCTCACCACCTCGCCAATGAGCTGCTGCTCACCGGCATACACCATATCCATCATCGCCAGGCCCCGGCCCCCGGTGACCTTGACCACCGGACCGTTGACACTGTAAATCACATAGTCGCTCATGACCGTTCCCTCCTCACACTTCCGCCAGCTCATCGGACAGGGACAGTCCGAAGGACTCGGCAAAATGGCCGGACAGCTCCCGGAGCCGCTGGTCAAAGGAGCAATCCACCCGCAGACCCAGCTGAGGGCAGCGGATTGCCAGCCCCCCGCGGGAGAAATTTCCCTGACACACCTCCACCTTCACAGGGGCAATGGCGTCGGCCAGCTGCTGGCCAAAGTGCAAATCCTCCTTGCGCAGCCGCAGAGAAATCTCATCCGCCCCGGACAGCTCCTCCATGGCCCGCCCCAGCAGCTGTTTCAGATAGTCCAGGTACTCAGGGGCGGCGGTAAACTCCTGCAGACGCCGCTCCACCTGGGCAAACACCTCCCGGCCAATCTCCTGGCGGCGCAGGTACACCGTGCGCTTGATGTCCATCAGGTGGCGGGACACCTCCCGCCCGGATTCCGCCCGAATGGCCGCCGCCTCATGGTCATAGAAGCTGATGGCTGCCTCCTTGGCCTCCTCCTTGGCCCGGTCCAGGGCCTCCCTGCGTTCCTGCTCCATCTGACGGCGCAGGGCCTCCTGTTCTTCCTTGGCGCTCTGCATCACCGCCTCGGTGAAATGGAGCAGCTTTTCCCTCTGTCGTTCCATCTTAAAACCTCCTTGCGCCTGGGCTTAGATTTTCACCCCGATGGCCTCCCGGATATAACGGGCGATGGCGTCCTTGTTGCGCACGCCATGCCGGTCCGGGATTTCCACCACCAACGGCGTGCGTCCGGACATTTTGTGGGGCGCCAGCTCCGCAGCGCACTGCTCAGCCAGCCCCTCGTTGATGAGCAGCACCCCAATGCTGGGGTCCTCCATCACCTTGTCCAGCGCCTTCAAGCACTCCTCACGGGTGCGGGCAATCACCCCTTCTACCCCCGCCAGGCGCAGCCCCACATGGGTGTCGGTGTTATCCGAAATCACAAAATATCTCATGGCACCTGAACCATCAGGACACGAACAAAAGCACCAGAGCGATGATCAGGCCGTACAGCGCCACACCTTCCGCCAGACCCACGAAAATCAGGGACTTACCAAACATACTCTCGTTCTCGGAAATGGCGCCCAGAGCGGCTGCGGCAGAGGAGGACACGGCGATGCCGCCCCCGATGCCGGACAGACCCACAGCCAGGCCGGCGCCAATGTACTTCAGACCGGTGACCAGACCGTCGGCGCCCGCAGCGGCGGCAGTGGCGGCAGCCTCAGGGGCGGCAGCGGAGGCTGCGCCGGACAGGCCCAGCACAGAGGTGAGCAGGAACAGGCCGAAGAACATGGCCACATTGCTCATCAGGGCGTTGCGGGCAGAAGCACCGGTGAGCTTGCGCACCCCAATGGTAATCAGGGGCAGGAAGAGAAGGGCAGTACCCAGCAAAACAAGAATGATTTTCATGATAAATACCTCCAAAGTCAATGATTATAAACAAACGCCGCCTACGACAGCGCAGGTTTAGTGCAATTTGGCGGAGTAGTCCACCACATGGGGGCGGAACTCCCGGCCGCCGTTCTGATAGAACCGGCCAAACATCTCGTAAAACTCCAGACGGAGCACCTGGATGCACACCATCACGCTCTCCATGCCCATGACAAACAGGTTGCCCGCCACCAGCACCGCCAGGTTGCCCGAGCCGGCCAGTGCGTGCACCACCAGCATCAGGGCCACGTGGGTGATGGCGTAGGCCCCCACACGCAGGAAGGACAGGGTGTTGGTGAGGAAGGAGAGCAGGGTTTCAAACAGCTCGAAGAACCCGCCGATGAGCAGCTCGCCCATGGACGCAGGCTTCCACTGCTTGTCCCCCTGGGCCAGCTTGGTCAGCGGCTCCCGGAAGAGGATGACCACCAGGGGGAGCACCAGCACCAGCATCACATACACCGGCTGGAACAGGTTGACCACATCCAGCAGGGCCAGCACCGCCGCGGCAATCAGGCCGAAGTAGAACACCATCCCCGCCAGGCCGTTGGGCCCGAAAAAGATTTTGTCAAAGTTGCGCTGGCGGATGCCGTTGCAGATGTTCATAAGCATGGCATAGCCAATCATGGCCACGCCCAGCCCCAGGGAGGCCAGCAGCAGGTAGACCACATTGTCCCCCTCCAGGATTTTAAACCCGTGGATGATGTCCTCAAAGCCAAATACCGACCCGTAGACAAACCCGAACACGGTGGAGGACACGCCGCAGCAGGCAATGATCTGCCCCAGCCACAGCCCTCTGGCCATGCCCATAAACAGGCCGCAGGCCACCAGCAGCGCCCCCTGCCCCACGTCGCCGAACATAATGCCGAAGAACAGGCAGTAGGTCACCGCCATGAAGGTGGACGGGTCGTACTCGTTGTAGTTGGGCAGGCCGTACATCTTGAGAAACGGCTCAAAGATTTTGCCAAGGGATGTGGTCTTGAGCTTTGAGGGGGGCACAACCCCCGTCTCCTCAGGGGCGTCCACCACATAGTCCAGCCCGCCAAAGCCCTCCAGCTGCGCCTCAAACTCCGCCCAGCCATCCTGGGGCACCCACCCCATGATGCAGAAGGTTTTCTGGGAGCGGGCAGCGTAGCGGCGCAAATCCATCACCTGGTTTTCCCGGCACAGCCAGGAGCGCAGCATGAGCAGACCCTCCCCCTCCTCACGGGCGAGCTCCTGCACCTGCTGGGCAATACGCTCCACGCTCAGGTCGTCCGCCTCGGCCTCCTGGGCCAGGGCCTCAATGGCCTTTTCCGCCGTGCCCTCCGCCCGCTGGCTCAGGGGCACCTGCACAAAGTGCATGGAGGCAAACAGGGCGTCCACCACCTCCTCCTGCCTGCGCAGGGCGAAGTAGCAGCCGTACACCTGCCCATCCTCCACCTTGGTGGGGAAGAAGAAGCAGTCCTCCCGCTTCTCCAGCGCCTCCCGGAAGGAGCGGTAGCTCTCCTCGGGCATATTGCCGAAGCGGAACACCATGTGGCGCAGCTGACGCAGGCTCTCCAAGTCCACGTTGATGCTGGAGAAGCGCTCCAGCTGCTGGATGAAATGGCGGTCATCCGCCGCCTCCTGGCGCAGCTGATCGGCCTGCCGGTCCAGCTCGTCCAGCCGCTCGCCCAGCTGCCCCATCTGGTGGGCGCAGTATTCCAGGGTAAACTCCTCGGGATAGGGCCGGTAATCCGGCGTCATCCCCAGCCGTTCCAGCAGGCTGTCTGCCTGCCGCAGCAGGGGAGCGGCGGGATTGTCGGCATCAAGGGGCCGCAGCCGCTTGTCCAGCTTGATGATCTGGAGGGCACTCTCGGGATGAAACTGCCGGTTGAGAATGCACTGGCGCACCACCTGGTCAAAGGTGTCAAGCGGCCCGGTCACCGTGACAAATTTCATAGGTTGTAATGACATAACACGCCTCCTTCTCTACTCCTCTTCTCTCTTCTCTATTCCGCTGCTCTCCCCGTTCAGGGGTCCAAAATCTCACACAGGGACGCATCCAGCGGACGGCGGTATTTGGCAGACTCCACCGCAGACACCACCGCCTTGAGCTCCAGCTCCCGCAGGTTCATATAGGCCACCGCACTGTAAATGGACGGCGGGCCCATGCGCAGCTGCCTGCGGCTGAACCGGTAGAGCATGGCGGCATAGCGGTTGTTCCAGTCCTCCGCCTTCACATCCCGGAAGGTAGCGGCATAGGGGGTCTGGTCAATCAGCTCCAGCACCCCATCCACCGACTTGGCCTGGCACATGGCGTGTACCTGCTCCGGCCCCACCTTGTAGTGGTAGGGCAGCAGCACCGGCAGGTAGTTGTCCACCTCTGGGAAAAAGCGCTTCATGCGCAGGATGTGCATGATATTGAGCATATCCGCCTGGGCGCCGATGGTCTGCTCTAGCACCCGCTTGGTGTCCCCTGCGTAGCGGCGGCGCACCAGATTGAGCAAATGCCGGTAGTACACCGACCACAGCAGCACCTCCGTGGTGCCGTAGTCGGGCAGGCTGCCCCGCAGGCGGTGGAGGGCCGGGCCGTAAATGCTGCCTGCTGCGGCATCTGCCAGGCCGTCAAAGTCCCTGCATTGGCGCAGGCCCTCAAAATCCACCTTGGAGTGGGTGATATACTCCCTGGGCAGGGGGTCTACCTCCTTGAACATACTGGCGTGCAGACGGCGCAGAGCCGCCAGAATGCGCTCGAGCTCCATGCGCAGCACGGGAAACTCCATCACCTCCCGGTCCTGCTGGGGCACAAAGGACAGCAGACGCAGCCCCTCCCGGCGCACCTGGGCCCGCAGCGCCTGCTCCAGCCGCCCTCGGGTGAGCAGCGTCTCCTCCTCCAGCAGCGCCGCACTCTCCGCCCAGGCGGGCATCTGGCGCAGCTGGTCGAGCACCAGGCCGATTTTCTCCATCCTGGCAATGCGCTCCAAATCCTCCCGATGGGTGTGCTTGCCGTACATGGCCCTGGCTTTGGCGGCCAGGGCATCATATAGCTGCCTGCTCACTGAATATCCACCACCTGGTGAAACAGGGTGTCCACCCAGTTGTCGCCGTACTTGGCATAGGCCTGCTCCATCTTCTGGCTGGTCTCCTGCTGCCGGAGGTCCTGGGCCGCCAGCGCCTGCTCCTTCTTCTCCTGCTCCTCCCGGCGCAGCCGCTCCAGGCCATCCCTGGCCCAGCCCATATACTTCTCCCGCACCGCCTGGCGCTCCTGCTCCAGGCTGCTTTCAAATGCCTCCTGGTCCTTGCGAGCCTCATCGGAAATATGCCCGGCAGCCTGCTCCGCCTCCAGAATGGTATCAATCAAATTGGTGTACTGCGTTTGTTCCATTCCAACGTTGCCTCCTCTCCACATGGCGTGGTTTGAATCCTCCCCATTCTATACCTCCGTCCCGAAAAAAGAAAGCGCAAAATCACCAAACTTTTTGAGCAATATACTTAATATGTGTCGCTTTTATATGAATCCCCCCGTTTTTACTTTAGCGCCCTGTATTCCACATTGTGTTCCCGGGGCGGAGCGTTTATAATGGACACATCTGGCGCAGGGCGCAGCAGTCCCCCCGGGGGGTGCGCCTCCTGCCGCCCAAATCTGTACCATTTTTCCCACGAGGAGGAACCCATATGAAGCAATTACTTCAGCTTCTGGAAGATGACTGCACCCTCACCCACGCCCAGCTGGCCTCCATGACCGGCATGACCGAGCAGGCTGTGGCCGAGGCCATCGCCAGCTACGAGGAGGAGCGCATCCTCCTGGGCTATAAGGCCATTGTGGACTGGGACCGCACCGACCGGGAGTCGGTCACCGCTCTGATTGAGGTCAAGGTCACCCCCCAGCGTGGAGAGGGCTTTGACCGGGTCGCCCAGCGCATTTACCAATATGATGAGGTGGAGTCGGTCTATCTGATGAGCGGCGCCTTTGACCTGACGGTCATCATCTCCGGGCGCACCCTCAAGGAGGTGGCCCGGTTTGTGGGGGAGAAGCTGGCCCCCCTGGAGGATGTCACCGGCACCGCCACCCACTTCATTCTGCGCAAGTACAAAGAAAAGCACCTGATTTTCCCCAAGCAGGAGGAGCAGGAAGAAAGGTTCGTGTTAGACTGATGGACTACAAGCACATACTCTCCCAACGCATTCAGAACATTCCCCCCTCCGGCATCCGCAAGTACTTCGACCTTTTGGAGGGTATGCCCGACGGCATATCCCTGGGGGTGGGCGAGCCGGACTTTCAGACCCCCTGGCACATCCGGGATGCGGGCATTTACGCCCTGGAAAAGGGCTTTACCAAGTACACCCCCAATGCGGGCCTGAGCGACCTGCGCCGGGCCATCTCCGCCTATATGAAGCGGCGGTTTGACCTGGAGTACGCCCCCCTGGGGCAAATCCTTGTCACCGTGGGGGGGAGCGAGGGGCTGGATTTGGCCTTCCGCTGTCTGCTGGAGCCGGGGGACGAGGTGATTATCCCCACCCCCTCCTTTGTGTGCTACGGCCCGTTGGTGTCCATGACGCACGGCGTGCCTGTGCTGGTGGAGACCAAGGCGGAGGACGAATTCCGCCTCACCCCCCAGGCGCTGCGCGCCGCCATCACCCCCCGCACCAAGGCCGTGGTGCTCCCCTTCCCCAACAACCCCACGGGAGGGATTATGGGCCGGGAACACCTGGAGGCCCTGGCCGAGGTGCTGCGGGACACCGATATTATGGTTATCTCCGATGAGATTTACGCCGAGCTGACCTATGGACAGCGCCATGTGTCCATGGCAAACCTCCCCGATATGTACCCCCGCACCATTGTGGTCAACGGCTTCTCCAAGGCCTACTCCATGACGGGCTGGCGCATGGGCTACCTGTGCGGCCCCCGGGAGCTGATTGCCGCCATGACCAAGCTCCATCAGTACGGCATCATGTCCGCCCCCACCACCAGCCAGTACGCCGCCATCGAGGCCATGGTCAACGGCGACCGGGACATCGAGGCCATGAAGGAGGAGTACGACGGCCGCCGCCGCTTCCTGCTGGACGGCCTGCGCAAGCTGGGGCTGGACTGCTTCGAGCCACGGGGCGCCTTCTACGTCTTCCCCTGCATCCGCTCCACCGGTCTGACCTCGGAGGAATTCTGCGACCAATTCATCACCCAGGAGCAGGTGGCGGTGATTCCCGGCTCCGCCTTCGGCCCCGGCGGCGAGGGCTATGTGCGGGCCTGCTACGCCGCCTCGATGAAAAACCTGGGGGAGGCCCTCCACCGTCTGGAGCGCTTCCTCACCCGTCTCCACGGCTAAACGCACCTCAGGAGGTACTTATGAACGCCACTGCCTATGCCAAGCTCAACCTGACCCTGGACATTCTCCGCCGCCGGGAGGACGGCTACCACGACCTGCAAATGGTGATGCAGACCATCTCCCTCACCGACACCCTCACCATCACCCCCGCCCAGGGGGAGGGGAAGATAACCAGCAACCTCTCCTTCCTCCCCACAGACGGCACCAACCTGGCGCAGAAGGCCGCCGCCGCCTTCCGCCGCGCCACCGGACTGGGCGGGGAGGTGGACATTTCCATCCACAAGCACATCCCCGTGTGCGCCGGTATGGCGGGGGGGAGCGCAGACGCCGCAGCGGTGCTTCGGGCCATGAACCAGCTCACCGCAGCGGGTCTATCCCCCCTTGCGCTGGCGCAGATTGGGCAGAGCGTCGGCTCTGATGTGCCCTACTGTGTGCTGGGCGGCACCGCCCTGGCGGAGGGACGGGGGGAGCGCCTCACCCCCCTGCCCGCCCTCCCCCCGTGCCACATCGTGGTGTGCAAGCCCTCCTTCCCCGTGTCCACCCCCCAGCTGTTTAGCCGGGTGGATGTGCGCAAAATCCTCCGCCGCCCCGACACCCAGGGGATGCTGGAGGCCCTGGAGCAGGGCGATTTATCCGGCATTGCCCGCAGGATGTACAATGTCTTTGAAGATGTGCTGGAGCCGTGGAAGCGGGCAGAGGTACACGCCATCCAAAACGCCCTGCTGGACGCCGGGGCGCTGGGCGCCATTATGACCGGCAGCGGCCCCACCGTCTTCGGCCTGTTTGAAGCCCTCCCCCAGGCCCAGCAGGCCGCCCGCCGCCTGGGGGAGCAGTATCAGGATGTTTTCCTGGCCCAGCCCGTGTCCATCCCCCAGGGGAAGCCTTGAAGCGAGCCTGTCCTTCCGCCCTGTCATGGAAAAAATTTTTGGGGCCAGGGGTATAAAACAACCGCGCACCGTCCACAATGCAGGTACAATTCCTACATAGGACGGTGCGCGATATGTTTTCTGCCTCGACAACCAAACCTTCTGCAAAGCTCCGCCGCTGGGAGGCGGCTGTCTTCCTGGCGCTGGGTCTGACCCTGCTCACCGGGGTGTGGTCCTCCGCCAGCTCCAGCGCCCTGTCTGACCGGGTGCTCCGCCTGCACGTGGTGGCCAACTCGGACAGCCAGGCCGACCAGGCGCTGAAGCTCCAGGTGCGGGACGCCGTGCTGGCCGCCGCCACGCCGCTGGTGGCCCAGGCAGACAGTCCCGCCCAGGCGGAGGCGGCCCTCCTCCCCCACCTGGAGCAGCTGGCCCAGGCGGGGGCCCAGGTGCTCGCCCAGGCCGGATGCTCCGACCCCATCGCCGTGAGCATTGAAAATCAGTGGTTCCCCACCAAAACCTACACCGACTTTGCCCTGCCCGCCGGTGTGTACCGGGCCTTGCGGGTGGTCATCGGGGAAGGTCAGGGGCAAAACTGGTGGTGCGTGGTGTTCCCGCCCCTCTGTCTGGCCTCCGTCACCGAGGAGACCAGCACCGCCGCCGCCCAGGCCGGTATGAGTGAACAGCAGGTGGCCCTCATCACCGGTCAGGACGACGGGTATGTCCTCCGCTTCAAGCTCATTGAGTGGTGGGAGGAGCTGCTCAACAGCTTTTAGAACAGGGGCACCACCGCCGCCCCGTACTGCTCGGCCATAAACTGCTTGACCTGCTCAGACTGCAGCGCCTCCACCAGCGCCTGCACGGCCTGGCTGTCCTCGTTGCCCTCCTTCACCGCCAGGATGTTGGCGTAGGCGGTGGCGGCAGCGCCGCCGGAGGACTCCAGAGCCAGGGCGTCGTCCACAGACAGACCGGCGTCAATGGCATAGTTGCCGTTGATCACCGCCACATCCAGGCTGCTCAGCGAGCGGGGCAGCTGGGCGGCCTCCAGCTCCTCAATGTTGAAGTTGTGGGGATTGTCCACAATGTCCATGACCGTAGGCTCCAGTCCCGCCTCCTCCGGCAGGGTGATCAGCCCCTGCTCAGCCAGCAGCAGCAGGGCACGGCCGCCGTTGGTGGCGTCGTTGGGAATGCCGATGGTGGCCCCATCGGGCAGGTCGGCCAGGGTGGACACCCGGCCTGCATAGATGCCAAAGGGCTCGTAGTGAATGCTGGCCACGCTGGTCAGATGGGTGGAATGCTCCTTGTTGAAGTTGTCCATGTAGGTGATGTGCTGGAAGTAATTTGCGTCAATCTCCCCGTTCTCCACCGCATTGTTGGGCATGATGTAGTCGGTGAACTCCACAATCTCCAGCTTGATGCCCTGTTCAGCCAGTACCTCCTTGGCCACCTCCAAAATCTCTGCGTGGGGGGCGGGGGATGCGCCCACCCGGATGGTGACCGCCTCGCTCCCCCCGTTGCCGCAGCCGGACAGCAGGGACAGGCAGGCCGCCGCAGACAGGGCCAGTGCAGTGAGTTTCTTCTTCATCATCAATCGCTCCTCTTTCCTTGTAGTAACAGCTCTATGTCCTCCACAGATGTGGGAAACACCCTGTTTGGGCAAAAGAAAATGCCCTTGACAACCAATGTGTCAAGGACGACAGCAAATCCGCTTCGTGGTACCACCTTGCTTCACCCGGGCCTCACAGCCAGAGCCTTACAGAGTGCGGGAGGGCAGCAGACACCTCCGATACTCCTGCGCGATGACGGGCGCACCCGTCATGACCTAAAGCACACGCTTTCGGCCATGCGGCTCCGGGACCATGTTCAACGCAGCCTTCCGTACCCGTTTCCAGCTACCCGGGCTCTCTGTGCCGTATCTCTGCGCCTACTCTTCCCTTCATTGCCTTTGTGAAGGTATGAACTTGTTGCATTTAGTCTAGCGCAATCCACCCGCCCTGTCAACCGGTCACTTTCACCATAAAAGAATGCGGACAAAGCACAAAACTTTGTCCGCATTCCCAATTATGCGCTTTTTTTGCGCCCACGCCTCTTGGGCACGCTGCGGCTGCGCCGGTCCATGCGCGCCACCGCATAGCTGCCCGCACTCTGGGCAATCTGCACCAAAATCACAATGAGCACCGTGGCCACCAGGCACACCGCCAGATTGTTGCGGTGATAGCCGTAGTTCATGGCAATGCGCCCCAGTCCGCCGCCGCCGATGGCCCCCGCCATGGCCCCATAGCCCAGAATGGTGATGAAGGCCGTGGTGAAGTTGGAGGCCAGACCGGGTAGGCACTCAGGGAGCATCACCTTCCACACAATCTGGAAGGGGGTGCACCCCATGGACTGGGCGGCCTCCAGCACCCCCCGGTCCATCTCCCGCAGGGAAGTCTCCAGCAGCCGGGCCACGAAGGGCGCCGCCGCCACCACCAGAGGGGGGATGGAGGCCGCCGTACCAATCTGCGTGCCCAGAATGAGCATACTCAGGGGGAGCACAAAGAGCATCAGAATGAGGAAGGGCACCGAACGCAGGATGTTGATGAGCACATTCAGCCCCTTCATCATCACCGTGGGCAGAGGCCGCACGCCCCCCTCCTCCCCCGCCACCAGCAGCACCGCCAGCACCAGGCCGATCAGGTAGGCCAGCACCGTGGCCAGCACCGTGGAATAGAGGGTCTCCCAAGTTCCGGCGGCAAACTCCTCCAGATACTTGGGGTTGGAGAACACCTCGCCCAGGTCCGTCAAAAACTTATCCATGGTAGTCCCGCACCTCCTCCATGGTCACATTGGGTTGATTCTTGAGGTAGCCCACCGCCTTGGCGGCCTCCTGGGGGTCCTGGGGCAGTCCCAGCAGCATGGAGCCGAAGGCCTGCCCGTCAATGTTTCTGGTGTCTGCCCCCAGGATGTTCACCTTCACGCCGCAGTCAATGGCCAGGGAGGCGATGAGGGGCTCATAGGAGGAGCCGCCGTTAAAGACAATGCGCACCACCCGGGCAGCGCTCAGGCGGTCAATGACCACCCCGTCGGGGTAGACCAGCCTGCGCCCCGCCTCCGTCTTGGGGTTGGAAAATACCTCCTCCACCCGGCCTGTCTCCATCATCACGCCATGGTCGAGAATCGCCACATGGGTGCAGATTTCCTCCACCACAGCCATCTCGTGGGTGATTACCACCACCGTAATGCCCAGGCGGCGGTTGATGTCCTTAATCAGCCGGAGAATGTCCCTGGTGGTCTTGGGGTCCAGGGCAGAGGTGGCCTCGTCGCACAGCAAAATCTTCGGGTTGGAGGCCAGACTGCGGGCAATGGCCACCCGCTGGCGCTGTCCGCCGGACAGCTGCACGGGATAGGACTCCGCCTTATCCGGCAGCCCCACCGTCTCCAGCAGCTCCATGGCACGGGCACGGGCCTGCGCCTCCTTCACCCCGGCAATCTCCATGGGAAAGCACACATTTTTCAGGCAGGTGCGCTGCATAAGCAGGTTGAACTGCTGAAAAATCATGCTGATGGAGCGCCGCTGGGCAATCAGCTCCCCCTGGGACAGGGCGCACAGGTCTTTCCCATCCACCACCACCTGCCCCGAAGTGGGGCGCTCCAAAAGGTTTAGACAGCGCACCAGGGTGGATTTTCCCGCCCCGGACATCCCCACAATGCCGAACACCGCCCCGTCCTCAATGGTCAGGTTGATGTCCTTGAGGGCGTGGAATTCCCCCTCCGAGGTGGGAAAGGTCTTGCAAAGGTGTTTGATTTCAATCATGTTGGAAGCTCTCCCCTCTGGGCGTCAGCGCCCGTTTTCCAACGCATTTCTCAACGCAATTGGTTCAATTCTATGTCAAACCGCCCGCCCTGTCAACCCCTTCCGGGGGCGCAGACGGGAACAGCCCCCCCCCGCTCTCCCTGCGTCCTCCCGCCCCGTGGGCGCCGGGGGCAAAGCACGGGCAGGCCAGGGGCGCCGCACCAGCCGGTGTGATGCCCCCGCGGCTCCTGCGCAGGGACTTGGAAAAGCCCCGGCTTTTTTGAAGCGCTGCGGCTGTACCAGTCCTTACTGCACGATGGTCAAGCCCTCCTCACCGCTGACGATAAATCCGATGTTGTCCACCTGTCCTCCGGCGCTCACAGCGCCATTGTAGTCCTTTGCGGTGATGGTCAGGGTGCTTCCGCGCACCTGATACTCCCCATTCCATCCGTCCGACAGGGTGACAGCCCCGCTGAAGGGCACCTCCACCCTCCAGCTGCTCCCCTGCTTGCCGCTGATATTGCGCACGGTGAGGGTGTAGTGGTAAAAGCTCTGCCCGTTGGCCTGCCAGCTGTTGACCAGGGTGGCGGTGAACTGGAGGTCTGCACCGGTGAGCTGCACCCCCTGCTCGCTCCCCTGATTGCCGTTGGCCGGGGCAGGGGTGGGGGCGGGGGTGCTCACCGGGGGCGTGGCGGCCGCCGGAGTGGTGGGCTTGGGGGTGGCAGAAGTGCTCCCTGCGCTGCTCTGTCCACCAGTTCCCGTGCCGGGTGTCTGGGCCGCAGCGTTGCTCTGGCCGCTCCCCTCACCGCCGGAAGAGGTCTGGAAGGCGGAGTTCCCCGTGAGCATTTTGTACAGCCACCTGCCCGAGGCGCTCAAGTCACCTTCTGTAAACCCAGACACCTTGGTGCAGCTGCTGTTGAGGATGGACGCCGTCTCCGCCTTGTTGGACAGGCTCCACGCCACATAGCTCACCCCATACCGGTTCATCACCTCCACCCATTGGTTGGCCTGGCTCTCATTGATGGCCCCATTGCCGCTGGCGTCGCAGATGCCGTACTCGGATACAAACACAGGCAGCCCCGCCTGGATGGCGCTGACCATGCTGCTGCGCAGCCAATCGGTGTGGGTGGCGGCATAAAAATGGAGGGAATACATGATGTTTTTGGCGCTGGTGATGGGGTCTGCCGCCGCCTGCCCCAAATCCTTGCACCAGTCGGGGGTGCCCACAATGATCACGGCATCCGGGTCATTGCTCCGAATCACCGGGATAATCTCCTCGGCATAGGCCTTCACCCGGGACCAGCTGGTGCTCCCGTTGGGCTCGTTGCAGATTTCATACAGGACGTTGTTGTGCCCTGCAAACTCCCTGGACATCTGGGCAAAAAAGGCCTTGGCCTGGGCCAGATAGGTATTGGGGTCCCGGTCGTAGAGCACATGCCAGTCCACAATGACATACATATCCTGGGCCGTGGCATACTCCACCCCCTTGCGCACCAGGTTTTTCAGCTGCTCCTGATTGCCCCCGGTGCAGTAGCCGCCGTATTCGGCGGTATACATGGCCAGGCGCACCACATTGACATTCCACTCATACCGGAATTGGCGGAAGGCGGCCTCGTTCACATACTGGGGAAACCACGCCAGCCCATGGGTGCTGATGCCCCGCAGCTGAATGGCCTTCCCGTTGCTGTCCACCAGCTGACTGCCCTCCACCCGCAACGCTCCAGAGGTGGAGGGATACCCCACCCCCTGCACCGGCTTTCTGGTGCCGCCGCCGCTGGCAGTGCTGCCGGAGGCATTGCCGCCGGAAGTACCTCCTCCGGCGGTGCCGCCGCCCCCATCCCCGCCGCTGCCCCCCGACGGGGAGGCCTGCGGCGGGGCGCTCTGCCCCTCTGTTTCTCCGCTCTCGCCGTCAGCGCCCTGGCCGCCGGAGGCCCCATCCGCCTCCCCATCCGGGTCGCCGGCGTTGTCCGCCTCCTCCGATGCGCCCTTCTCCGGCAGCTGGGATGAAACTGCCCCATCCCCGCCGCTGGGGGCTGCCGAAGCGTGCTGGGCGGCCTCCTCCTGGGCGCTCACCCCGGCGGGGCTGCACCCCGTTGTGAACACCATACACAGCGCAAGCAGTATGGGAAACACCTTGCATTTGCCTGCCATTGTACTCCTCCTCGTCCTCTGCGGTGTACGCCACCGGTGCGTTTCCGCCGTCTTTTCCACATAGTTTAGCATTTTCCCCCGGGAAACACAATAGAAACTGTATCAGCCCCCCTGCCCTCCGCCGTCCTGCCCTTCCCAGCCGCCCCTGCATCCCGCCCACGCCGCCGACAGCAGCAAAAACGAGAGAACCCCCGGTCTGCAATGCAAACACCGGGGGTTCTCTTGACGGTCCACTGGGACAAGCCGGGCCTGGGGCGGTTCCTCTGCGCCAGTCCACCCCAACTGCCCACCACAGCGGGACCCTTTGGGGTTATCTCTGGCTGCGCCCGATTTCCAGCCCCTTCTCAAAGGCCAGCTTATTGAGGGGGAGCAGCTTGGGCTTGCTGCCCAGCTTGTGCTCAATGGTCTCCCACACCACTTCGGGGGGGACAACCTCTGTATAGCCCACATACACCCCCAGCATGATGACGTTGAGCACCTTGGCGTTGCCCATTTCCAGGGCCAGGGTGGTGACGGGGGCCTTGACCACCTTCACATCCTCCCGGTCGATGTTGGCATCCACAATGGAGCTGTTGACAAACAGGGTGCCGCCCTTTTTCAAGGTGGGCAGGAACTTGTTCATGGAGGGCCCGTTCATCACAATCAGGTCGTCCATCACATCCCCCAGGGGGGCGCCGATCATCCCATCCGAGATGACCACAAAGCAGTTGGCGGTGCCGCCGCGCTGCTCTGCGCCATAGGAGGGGAAGAAGGTCACTTGCTTGTCGGTGGCGTTGCAGGTGGCGTCCGCCAAAAATTTACCCAGGGACATCACGCCCTGGCCGCCGAAGCCGGCGACGCACAGATTGGTTTCCATGTTCTCTCTCCCTCCTCAGCGGTCACGAATGACGCCCAGCGGGAACTCGGGGAGCATCTTCTCCTCGATAAAGTCCAGGGCCGTCAGGGCGTCCATGCCCCAGTTGGTGGGGCAGCTGGTCACAATCTCCACCATGGAGAAGCCCTTGCCGTCCAGCTGGTTCTGGAAGGCCTTCTTAATGGCGGCTTTGGTCTTGATGACATTCTGGGGGGTGTTGCAGCTGGTGCGCACCAGGTAGGCAGGCGCAGTGAGCTGGTTGAGAATCTCGCACATATGCATGGGATAGCCGTGCTCCTCAGCCACACGCCCCTTGGGTGCGGTGGAGGCCTTCATCCCCAGCAGGGTGGTGGGGGCCAGCTGACCGCCGGTCATACCGTAAATGCCGTTGTTGATGAAGATGACGGTGATGTTCTCCCCACGGTTTGCCGCGGAGATGGACTCCCCCAGGCCGATGGAGGCAAAGTCGCCGTCCCCCTGATAGGTGAAAATCAGGCTGTCGGGGCTGGAGCGCTTCATGCCGGTGGCCACAGCCGTGGCACGGCCGTGGGGTGCGGTGATGGTGTCGTAGGCGATGTAATCCATGTGGAGGCCGCAGCAGCCGATGCCGGTGACCATCACGGTCTTTTCCACCACATCCATCTCCTCCATGACCTCGCCGATGAGCTTGACCACCGTGGAGTGCATACAGCCGGGGCAGAAGCCGGACACCTTATCCTCCTGAATGGTTTTGGTACGGGAATAAATCTTTTCCATGGTCTCAGTCCCCCTTACTTGGCCAGGATGGCATCCACAGTGTTGAGGATGGCCTCACGGCTCATGATGTTGCCGCCGGAGCACAGGCAGGTCTCAATGGGGCAGCGGCCCTTGACGCCAGCACGCACATCCTGCACCATCTGGGCGGGAATGGACATCTCCACATCCAGCACCGCCTTGCACACATCGTAGTTGATGCGGTCAAAGGCGGCATAGGGGAAGGGATGCACCGTGATGGGGCGAATCAGCCCCACCTTTTTGCCAGCGCTCCGACAGATGTCCACCACAGACTTGGCAATGCGCCCGGAAATGCCATAGGCGGCGATGACCACCTCAGCGTCCTGGGTGTGGTACTCCTCCACCTGGACATCCTGCTCCCAGGTGGCGTACATGGCGGCGGCCTTCTCGTTCTCCTGCTGCATCTTCTTGGTGTCCCACTGTCCGGGCTGAATCCAGGAGCGGTTGGCGTAGTCCAGCTTGTGGCCGGTGCAGGCCCAGGCGGCCTTCCCCGCCCGGATGGCGGCAATCTCCTCGTCGCTCTTCATGGGGGGCAGCTCCACCGGCTCCATCATGGTGCCGATCACGCCGTCGGCCAGGATGAGCACGGGATTCTGGTCCCGGTCGGCGTAGTCAAAGGCGGCATAGGTCAAATCCACCGCCTCCTGCACCGTGGAGGGGGCGAGCACCAGCATCTCAAAGCCGCCGTTGCCGGAGGCCTTGGTGGCCTGGAAATAGTCCTGCTGGGCAGGCTGAATGGCCCCCACGCCGGGGCCGCCCCGGGAGATGTTGGCATACACCATGGGCACCCGGGCGGCGGCGGCATAGGAGATGCCCTCGCTCTTCAGGGAGATGCCGGGGCTGGAGGAGGAGGTCATGCTGCGGGTGCCGGCAGAGGCAGCGCCGTACACCATGTTCACCGAGGCGACCTCACTTTCGCCCTGGACAAACACACCGCCCACCTCAGGCATACGGCGGGCAAAATACTCGGGAATCTCGTTCTGGGGGGTGATGGGGTAACCGGCAAAGAAACGACAGCCGGCACGCACAGCTGCCTCAGCAATTGCCTCGCAGCCCTTCATCAGTACTCTTGCCATGTTCGTTTCTCTCCTTTACTTATAGACTTCAATGGCGCCGTCGGGGCAGATACGCCCGCACATACAGCAGGCAATGCAGGCCTCCTGATTGACAGGCTCCACATACTCGTAGCCCTTGGAGTTGACCTTCTTACCCACCGCCAATACCTGCTTGGGGCAGAATTTCACGCAGTACTGGCAGCTTTTGCAGCGCTCGGCGATGACTTGAATCATAGCCATACAGCTCTCTCCTCCTTTCCTCTCCGGGTGTATCTGAGATGTTGCTGGGCGCAATTACCACGCCTCGGGGTTGAGCCAGGGATAGTTGAGGGTCAGGTGCAGGGGGAAGACGGGCACCTCCAGCGCCTGCGCCACCGCAGGGGCCAGCTTGTGGCTGGCGCAGGCAAAGCAGATGGGCAGGTACTCTCCCACCAGCTGCTCCACCTTGCGGTGTCCCTCCACCACCTGCTCTGCCGTGGTGTGCACCCCATTGTGGGGATTGCTCACCAGGGTGAGCTGATCCAGGCGCACATGGGAGACACCCAGGATTTTTCCCAGGGTGCCGTCGATGTGCTCGATGGTATCCGACCAGGGGCGATAGGGGTTGATGAGATAAAACACCGCCGCCTCGGGACGGTTGAGCAGGGCGGCAAAGCCGCCGATGGAGCGGGCGCCGATGTGGTCGCCTCCCACATCCATCACCACCAGCGCCTTGGGGTCACGGAGCAGGGGCGTCACACCGCCCACCAGGGTGGGGGCGTCCATAAACTGCTGCTGAAAGTGTACCTCCACACCGGCCTGGGCCAGCGCCCCGGCCGCATCTCTGGCGCGAAACAGGGGCTTGGTCATGTCCAAGTCAAAAAAATGAACCTGCCGCCCTGGGCTGCGTGCGGCAAGCTGCCGGGCAAAGCTGATGGCCAGCTCGCTCTTCCCGCTGCCCGCCTCGCCCACAAAGACAAAGTTTTTTCGCCCTTCCAGCTGTGTAAAAATACGCTCCATCCTGCACTCCGTCCTCTGGATTCAAATTCAACCGGCGTCCTGCGCATCCCCGTCCGCCGCCCTGGGCGGCATCCCCGCCACCCTATGGGCCTAGTATACTCCCTCCCCAAATATTTTGCAAGATATAGGATATATTATTTTTTGTACAAAACTTTCCGCCTCTCCCTGTTCATCTTGACAGTAAGGCTCCAAAAGCGTTAAACTACCAGAGAAAACAACGGTACTTTCCGTACCCTGGAGGGATTTTAGTGAAAGAAATCATCCTGCTCAAGCAGGGCGAAATGGTGCTCAAGGGCCTCAACCGCCGGGGCTTTGAGGACAAGCTGATGGGCAACGCCAAGCGGCGCTTGAAGAAATACGGCTCCTGGCGGGTGTACACCCGTCAGTCTGCCACCTATGTGGAGCCCTTGGAGGACACCTGCGACTTTGAAGGGGCCTGGCAGGCCATGCAAAAGCTGTTTGGCGTGGCGGGACTGAGCCGCGCCAAGGCCTGTGAGAAGGACAAGGACGCCATTGTCGCCTGCGCCAAGGCGTACCTGGCAGACCAGCTGCGCGCCGCCAAAAGCTTTAAGGTGGAGTCCAAGCGGGCAGATAAGTCCTTCCCCATGACCTCCATCCAGCTCTCCCAGTATGTGGGCAGCCGCCTCCACCAGGCCTTCCCCCACTTGAAGGTGGATGTGCACACCCCGGAGCTGACTGTGTATGTGGAAATCCGGGACTATGAGGCCTATGTCCACGCCGCCCCCCAGGAGGGCGCAGGGGGACTGCCGGTGGGCATGGGGGGGCGTGCCCTCTCCCTGCTCTCCGGCGGCATCGACTCCCCCGTGGCCTCGTGGATG
Source organism: uncultured Oscillospiraceae bacterium (assembly GCA_944387115.1). Classification (GTDB taxonomy): domain Bacteria; phylum Bacillota; class Clostridia; order Oscillospirales; family Oscillospiraceae; genus Enterenecus. The sequence goes on along the minus strand of CALXDR010000003.1, from coordinate 27,498 downwards.
ATTGCCAAGCGGGGGGTCATTGTGGACATGATTCACTTCGAGTCCTACCCCTACACCTCCCTGGAGGCCCGGGAGAAGGTGCTGGATTTGGCCCGCCTGCTGGTGCCCTACACCGGCAAGACCTGCGTACACATCGTGTCCTTTACCAAGATTCAGGAGCAGCTGCGCCGGGCCTGCCCCGAGGAGCTGTTCACCATCCTCATGCGCCGCTTTATGATGCGCATTGCCTGCCGGGTGGCCGAGGAGAACGGCATCCAGGCCCTGGTCACCGGCGAGTCGGTGGGCCAGGTGGCCAGCCAGACCCTGGAGGCCATGGCCTGCACCAATGCGGTGTGTACCATCCCCGTGCTGCGCCCGGTGGTGGGCATGGACAAGGAGGAGATTGTGTCCATTTCCCGCAAAATCGGCACCTTTGAAACCTCCATCCTCCCCTTTGAGGATTGCTGCACCGTGTTCACCCCCAAGCACCCCCGCACCCGGCCCAAGCTGGAGGAGCTGCTGGAGGCAGAGCAGGCGCTGGACATCCAGGCCATGGTGGATGAGGCCGTGGGCACCATCCAGCGGGTCATTCTCGAGCTGTAATCTGCCTGTAGATGAAACAGCACAGCGGCCCCAGGTTTCCATAGAAACCTGGGGCCGCTGTGTCCTTTATCTCATACTCACAGCCCGTCTGCCCATGGCGTCAAAGCTCTCCCAAAACACCTCTTTTTCCACCGTTGTCCAGCCATACAGGGGGTCTGCAATGCGGTACTGTCCGCCCTCCTCCCCCGCCAGAACCACACAGTGGAGGTTGCTGTATGGAACATACACCGTCCCGTCGGGCAACATCCATTGAAAGGCACTGGAATAACTGGGACTCTGATACCCCAGCGTCACCCAGGCAACCACCGGGGTTCCCCGCTGTGCGTATTGATCCAGCTCCTCCCGGCTCAGGCCGGATATGATCTGCATCTCATAGTCACTTCCCGTTTCCGCAAGCCACGCCGTACCCGCTTTCACAACCGGACCTTCAAAGCAGTACCACCCTCCGCTGGCGCTTGCGGCATCCCCCACATAGACCTCCTCTGGAGAGGGGCCATAGCGCATATCCCCCAGCTGGGAATCTGCAAAGCCCTCCGACTGCATATAACGCTCATACAGCTCCACCTTATCAATGGGCAGTCCAAAGGCAGCCAGCAGCATGGACAGGCTTGTCACCTCGCACCCATTGGGCAGCTCAGGATTTTGCAGGGTCACTTCTTGCAGCGTAGACCCCGCCGGAACGGGCTTTACCCCCGCCAATTCCCTTACATACCCCTCAAACAAATCCCGTTCCGCCCTGTATGCGCTGACCAGATTCTCTACCATCGTACCCACAGCCCTGCTGCCGTATTCCAATACCATCAAAGGATTACAGCCGCTCCAGAGCAGCGCCGCCCCCAGCACAACACACACCATTTTCTTGCTTTTCTGTACGCTTTTTTGTAGAACATCATCAGCCCTCCCAATTTGAACCCTTTGGCGCATCCCTACCATGGCTTCGGCCTTCTTCCTGATTCTACAAAACTATTTTTAGGATTCTCCATGGAAATCCCTTAAGCTTTTCTTTTAAAGCCTTAAATTTTTCCAAAGAACCCCTTAGCTTTTTTTAGAATTCCTTAACTTTTTTAAGAAGAGGTTCATAGTTCCTTCAGGGTGCTGTCCTCCGCCGGGGCGGCAGTCCATTGCGCAAACAAAAAAGCCGGCAAGACCCAAACAACAGGTCTTGCCGGCCAGGCAAAGGCTGACGCTATCCGTTCTAATCCATCGGTTTTCCACTCACTCCAGCAGCTGCGCCACCGCCCCCTGCACATAGTCCAAATCCTCAAAGGTGGTGGCGGCGCTGAGCACAAAGCGCACCCACGCTCCACCCCCCTGGCAGTACACCTGGTGAAGGGCCAGGGCCTGCGCCCCTTGCGCCCCGGTGTACCCGGAAAGGCGGGCGCAAACCACGTCCCCCTCCTCCACGGCCACCTGTTCCACCCCTTCCCCCAGGTACTCCCCCAGGCGGGCGTTCAGGTGCCCGGCCAGACGGCGGCGCCGCTCCCCAGGGGCGTGGGGGCCGGGATAGTCCGCCCCGGCGGGATTCAAATAGACCGTTCTCATGGCGCTTCCTCCTGTTTTGTTCCTTCCTCCGGGGGCAGGTTGCACAGATACCGGCGCGCCAGGTCCAGGGCATGGTTTGCCGCCAGGGTGCGCACCCTGTCCCGCCGCGCGGCGCAGCCGCCCAGATGCAGCTGCCGCACCTGGACAAATCCCGCCCCCGCCAGCGCCACATACACCAGCCCCACCGGGTTGCCCCGCTCGTCCCTGTCCGGCCCCGCCACCCCAGTGACGGAAAGGGCCAAATCACACCCCAGCGCCCGCCGCGCCCCCTCCGCCATGGCCTTTGCCACCGGAGCGGACACTGCGCCGTACGCTTCCAGCAGGTCCCGGGACACCCCCAGCACCGCCCCCTTCACCTGGTTGGTGTAGCTGACCACACCCCCGCAAAAGGCTCTGGAAGCGCCGGGCAGGTCGGTGATGCGCTTGGCAATCAGCCCGCCGGTGCAGCTCTCCGCCGTGCCCAGCGTCAACCCCCGCTCCAACAGCCGGGAGAGCACCACCCCCTCCAGACTGTCTCCGTCTTTGCCGTAGAGATAGCTGCCCAGTACCTGGGCCACCTGCTCCTCCACAGGGGCAATGCATGCCAGCGCCGCCCCCTCTGTGTCTGCCTTGGCGGTGATGCGCAGCTCCACCTCCCCCTCCTTGGCATAGGGCGCCAGGGTGGGGTTTGCAAGGCTGTTCATCTGCTCCCGCAGCAGCTGCTCCACCTGGGACTCTCCCAGACCAAACACCCGCAGGGTGCGAGAGCGGATGACCCCCTCGGACAAACGGGACAGCCAGGGCGCAGCGCAGGCTCGGAACATGGGCAGGCACTCCCGGGGCGGGCCGGGGAGCATCACCACATGGCACCCCTCCGCCTCAAAGGCGCACCCCGGCGCAGTGCCCCACCGGTTTTCCAGCACGGTGCACCCCTGGGGCAAATAGGCCTGCTGAAGGTTGTTTTCCGGCATCTCCCGCCCCGACTGGGCGAAATAGTCCCGGATGGCCTGGGCGCATTGGGGGTGAAAGACCAGCTCCAGCCCAAAGCACTCCGCCACCACCCGCTTGGTCAAATCGTCGCAGGTCGGCCCCAGCCCGCCTGTGGTGATGAGGATGTCCGCCCGGCTCCGCGCCGCCTCCACCGCCTGGCGCAGCCGCTGGGGATTGTCCCCCACCACGGTATGGTAGTATACATTCAGCCCAAGGGCGGACAGCTCCCGGGAGAGCAGCTGGGCGTCGGAATTGACAATGCTCCCCAGCAGCAATTCCGTCCCCACCGCCAGCAGCTCCACACAATGCCCCATTGCGCACCACTCCTTCTCCATTGCAATGTTCTCTATCCCCTCCATCCTACTCCCCCGCCGTGGGCATTGTCAAGAAAAGCCTTGCAATCTCCCCCGCCTTGGGTTATACTGTGCTCAGTATAAGCAATGGATTGTGAGGCAGTACCATGACCCATTTCATCCCCCACATCTTCATGGTCTCCTTTGGCTGCACCCGATTTACCGGGTACGGCTATTTTGCCATGGAGAAGCGGCGGGTGTGATGTGAGTTTCCGGCCCGGAATGGGGCCTCGTATTTCCCAGAATCTTGTGGAGCTCATTGACACAGCCGCTGTCAGTGGGCTTTTCTTTTATGCAGCGGAGAAAGGACGGTAGTGAATATGGTAATCGTGATGAAGCCCCATGTCACGCAGCAGGCCATTGAGGCCATGGTGCGTCAGCTGGAGCAGGACTACAAGGTCCAGGTGGGGGTCACCAACGGGGTGGACTGTTCCATCCTGGGGCTGGTGGGGGACACCACCCACATCGATCTGGACAAGCTGTCCATGGACGACAATGTGGAGCGGGTCATGCGGGTGCAGGAGCCTTATAAAAAGGCCAACCGCAACTTCCATCCCAAGGATTCTGTTGTGGATGTGTCGGGGGTGAAGATTGGCGGCGGCTCCTTTACCGTCATCGCCGGCCCCTGCTCGGTGGAGAGCCCGGAGCAGATTGTCAGCGTGGCCCAGGATGTGAAGGCGGCGGGGGCAAGGCTGCTGCGGGGCGGCGCTTTCAAGCCCCGCACCTCCCCCTACTCCTTCCAGGGCATGGGGGAAGACGGCCTGACGCTGCTGCTCCAGGCCAAGGCCGCCACCGGTCTGCCCATCGTCACCGAAATCATGAGCCCCAAGCACTGCCAGCTGTTCGAGGAGACGGTGGACCTGGTGCAGGTGGGCGCCCGCAATATGCAGAACTTCGACCTGCTCAAGGAGGTGGGCAAAATGTCCAAGCCCATCCTGCTCAAGCGGGGGCTGGCCAACACCTATGAGGAGTGGGTGATGTCCGCCGAGTACATCATGGCTGCGGGCAACGAAAATGTCATCCTGTGCGAGCGGGGGGTGCGCACCTTTGAGACATACACCCGCAATACCCTGGATTTGTCCGCCGTACCGGTGATTAAGAAGATGAGCCATCTCCCCATCGTGGTAGACCCCTCCCACGCTGCGGGTATGTACTGGATGGTGGAGCCCCTGGCCATGGCTGCCGCCGCCGTAGGGGCAGACGGCCTGATGGTGGAGGTACACAACGACCCGCCCAACGCCAAGTGCGACGGGCAGCAGTCCCTCACCCCCGCCAACTTCCGCCGCCTGATGGACAAGCTCGCCCCTCTGGCGGCGCTGATGGGGCGCAGTTTGTAACCCGGCCTGTCCCCAAACCCATGACAATGAAGGAGGTTTTCCCATGCTCCACACCATCACCGTAGACCTGCCCGGCCGGGCCTATGACATCCACATCGCCCCCGGCCTGCTCCACCAGGCGGGGGAGCGGATCCATGCCGTGTGTCCCCAGGCAGCCCTGGCCTATGTGGTCACCGACAGCAACGTACATCCCCTGTACTACCCCGCCCTGGAGCGCAGCCTCCAGCAGGCGGGTCTGACCCCCGTGTGCCACGTCGTCCCCGCCGGGGAGGCCAGCAAGTGCCCTGCCCAGCTGACCCGGCTTTGGGAGGGTATGCTCTCCGCCGGACTCACCCGCAGCGATGTGGTGGTGGCGCTTGGCGGGGGCGTGGTGGGGGATTTGGCAGGCTTTTCCGCCGCCACCATCCTGCGCGGCGTGGATTACATCCAGATTCCCACCACACTGCTGGCCCAGGTGGATTCCTCTGTGGGGGGGAAGACAGCCATTGACCTGCCCCAGGGCAAAAACCTGGCCGGGGCCTTCTGGCAGCCCCGCCTGGTCCTCATGGACCCGGACACCCTGCACACCCTGCCCGACGAGGTGTTTGCCGACGGCATGGCGGAGGTCATCAAATACGGCTGCATTGCCAGCGAAGCCTTTTTCCGCTCCCTGGAGCGCCGCCCCTCCCGGCAGGGCATCATGGCGGTCATCGAATCGGTGCTGGCGGTGTGCTGTGACCTGAAGCGGGAGCTGGTGGTGCAGGACGAGCGGGATCACGGCCTGCGTATGCTCCTCAACTTCGGCCACACCCTGGGCCATGCCTACGAGCTGGCAGGCCGCTACCAGACCTGGAGCCATGGGCAGGCGGTGAGCGCCGGCATGGTGCGGGCGGCAGAACTGGGCGTGACCCTGGGGGTGACCCCGCCCAGCATCGCCGTGCGCCTTGCCGAGCTGGTGTCCGCCTTCGGCCTGCCCCGCTCCATCCCCTGCACCCAGGAGGACTATGCCGCCGCCATCGGCCTGGACAAGAAGGGGCAGGGGGCGCGTATGCACCTGATTTTGGTGGACAGACTGGGCCACGCCCTGGCCTATCCCATGAAAAAGGCCCAGCTGCTCCAGCTGCTCTGACCCGCTCCATCCCCCGGGAACGGCCCCGGTGCCCTTCCCCTCCAGCTCCATCCGCCCCAGTCTCCCGGGCGGCTCAGTCCGGTCTATTTCCAATGTCCCATGCTAGGAGGTTATACATCCCATGAAGATCACCATCACCCCCGCCAAGCTCAGCGGGTGCATCACCCCGCCCCCCTCCAAATCCCAGGCCCACCGTCTCATCATCGCCGCCGCCCTGGCTGAAGGGCAGAGTGTGCTGTCCAATGTGTCCTTCTCCCAGGACATCGAGGCCACCATCCGCTGTGTGGAGGCGCTGGGCGCTGAGGTTGTGCGGGACGGCTCCACCCTCACCATCCAGGGCATGGCCGCCAACCAGATGTCCCCCCTGCGCCGCCTGGCCCACCCCCATCTGGACTGCGGGGAGTCCGGCTCCACCCTCCGCTTTCTCATCCCTCTGGCCCTGGCCGTGCGGGCGGGGGGCAGCTTCACCGGGCAGGGGCGGCTCATGGAGCGCCCCCAGCAGCCCTATTTTGATTTGTTTGACCAGAAGGGCATCCACTACAGCCAGGAAAACGGGGTGCTCCGTGTCAGCGGCGTTCTCACCCCCGGGGAATACCGCCTGCCCGGCGATGTGTCCAGCCAATTTTTCACCGGGCTGATGTTCGCCCTGCCCCTGCTGGACGGGGAGAGCCGGATTGTACTCACCTCCCCCCTGGAGTCCGGCGCCTATGTGGAGATGACCCGGGATGTGCTCCTGGCCGCAGGCATCCGCACCGACGGCGGCGTCATCCCCGGCGCGCAGCGCTACCAGTCCATCCGCCAGCGGGTGGAGGCGGACTGGTCCCAGGCGGCCTTCTTCTACGCCGCCCAGGGTCTGGGCAGCGACCTGCGCATCGAGGGGCTCAACCCCTTCTCCACCCAGGGGGACAGTAAAATCGTTCCCTACTATATGCAGCTGTGCACCGGGGAGGGGGAGGTGGCTCTGGACGTCAGCCAGTGCCCCGACCTCTTCCCCGCCCTGGCTGTGCTGGCCGCCCTGCGCAAGGGCAAGCCCACCCACATCGGCGGCGGGGCACGGCTGCGCATCAAGGAGAGCGACCGGATTGCCGCCGTGGCAGATGTGCTCACCCGCCTGGGGGTAGCCGTGGAGGAGTTCCCCGACGGCATCTCCCTGGTAGGGGTGGACACCCTTCGGGGCGGGGTCACGGTGGACTGCCACAACGACCACCGCATCGCCATGATGGCCGCCATAGCCGCCACCCGCTGCGACGCCCCCATCACCCTCACCGGGGCCCAGTGCGTGGCCAAGTCCTACCCCGCCTTCTGGGACGACTACGAGGCCCTGGGCGGACAGCTTGTGCGAGAGGGGTAACCCCCCTTCTGAGAAAGGAGAACACCATGAAGTACAGCCTATTTGGAGAGTCCCACGGCCCCGCCGTCGGCATTGTGCTGGAGGGCGTGCCCGCCGGACTGACCCTGGATATGCAGGCCATACAAAAGCAGCTGGACCGCCGTGCCCCCGGCCGCCACCCCACCGCCACCCCCCGCAGGGAGGCGGATGTCCCCACCATCCTCTCCGGGGTGTTCCAGGGCAAGACCACGGGCGCGCCCCTGTGCGCTTTGATTTCCAACAGCGACCAGCACAGCCAGGACTACGAGGCCCTGCGCACCCTGGCCCGTCCCGGTCACGCCGATTACCCCGCCCATGTGCGCTATCAGGGGTGCAATGACTACCGGGGCGGCGGACACTTCTCCGGGCGGCTCACCGCCCCCCTGGTCTTTGCCGGGGCAGTGGCCAAGCAGATTTTGGCCCAGCGGGGCATTTTCGTCGCCGCCCACATCAGCGCCATCTACGGCATCAGCGACCAGACCGCCGAGGACTGGGACAGCCTGCGCCAGGTGGCGGACAAGCCCTTCCCCGTGCTGGACGACCAGGCGGGGGAGGAAATGCAGGCGGCGATTTTGGAGGCCAGGGAGGAGCAGGACTCTGTGGGCGGCTCCATTGAGTGCGCTGTATTCGGCCTGCCCGCCGGTGTAGGCGGCCCGGATTTTGGGCAAAATGCGGAGGGAATCTTCTCCCAGTACCTCTTTGCCGTCCCCGCAGTCAAGGCCGTGGCCTTTGGCGCCGGCGTGGCCTTTGCCCTGATGCGGGGCAGCGAGGCCAACGACCCGCTGTATATGGACGACGACGGCACGGTAAAGGGAGAACAGAACTGCGCCGGCGGCATCAACGGCGGCATCACCAACGGTATGCCCCTCACCTTTGAGGTCACCATGCGCCCCACCCCCTCCATCCCCCGCACCCAGTTCACCGTGGATTTGGAAAAGGGGGAAAATGCGGTGCTGGAGCTCACCGGCCGCCACGACCCCTGCGTGGTGCCCCGTGCCGTTCCCGTCATCGAGGCCGCCGCCGCCCTGGCCGCCTGCCAGCTGCTGGGCATCTGAGAGGAGCACGCCTATGGACTACAACACCCTGCGCACCTCGGACGAGCAGGTGCTCATCCTCCCCGGGGCCAAGGTCAACGGCGAGGTGACCTTCGGCTCGGGCTGTTCCGTCTGGTACAATGCCGTCATCCGGGGGGACGAGGCCCCCATCGTCATCGGCTCGGACACCAACATCCAGGACAACTGCACCCTCCACACCAGCCACGGCCTTCCCCTCCAGGTGGGCAGCGGGGTGACGGTGGGGCACAACGCCATTTTGCACAGCTGCACCATTGGGGATAACACCCTGATCGGCATGGGTGCCATTGTGCTGGACGGGGCCGTGGTGGGGCGGGACTGCGTGGTCGGCGCCGGGGCGCTGGTCACCAAGGGCGCCGTCATTCCCGACGGCTCCATGGCCCTGGGCGCCCCGGCCAGGGTGAAGCGCCCCCTCACCGCCGAGGAAATCGCCATGAACCGGGACAGCGCCCAGGCATACGCCGCCCATCGAGCCAACTACGCCCCCATCCCCCCGGAGCGGCAGGGGTAGGGAGCGCCGCCGTCCGGCGCCCTCCCGCAGGGAAGGGGCCGCCGCCCCCCCTGCCAAAGGGCAGGCTTCACAGTTTGAAAGGGAGGTATCCCCCATGAACCAACTTGATATGCTGCGCCAGCAGATTGACCAGGTGGACCGCCAGCTGGTGGCGCTGTTTGCCCAGCGCATGGCCCTCACCCAGCAGGTGGGGGCATATAAGCTGGCCCACCACATCCCTGTGCTCGACCAGGCGCGGGAGCAGGAGGTGCTCCAGGCCAAGGGGGCGCTGGTGGAGGAGCCGCTGCGTCCCGCCGTCACCACCCTGTATCAGACCATTATGGCCCTCTCCCGCCGCCAGCAGCGGGATTACATCGGGGAGCGGGCGGACAACCCCGGCCTGCGCCGTTACCTGGAGGCCCGCAGCCAGGTGCGCCCCCCTGTGGCCCATCCACGGGTGGTGTATCAGGGCGTTGCGGGGGCATACAGCGAGCAGGCCTGCCTGCACTGCTTCCCCCCTGACACCACCCTCACAGGGCTGTCCCAGTTCGAGGACTGCTTTCTCGCCCTGCGGGACGGGCAGGCAGACTACGCCGTGCTCCCCATTGAAAACAGCTCCACCGGCGCCATCCGCCAGATATACGATTTGCTCTCCCAGTATGCGTTTTTCATCGTGGGCGAGACCACAGTGAAGGTGGAGCACTGCCTGATGGCTCCGCCAGGGGCCACCCTGGACACCATCACCCACGTCTACTCCCATGAACAGGGACTGTTCCAGTGTGAGCACTATCTCAACCGCCACCCCCATTGGCATCCGGTGCCCCAGGCGGATACCGCCGGGTCTGCCCAGATGGTGGCCGCCTGCGGGGATGTCACCAAGGCCGCCATCTGCTCTGCCCGGGCAGCGCAGATGTACGGGCTGGAGATTCTGGCCCGGGGCATCAACCACAACAGCCACAACACCACCCGCTTTGTGGTGGTGTCCCCCAGGCTGGAGCTGCGGGCGGGTGCGGATAAAATCAGCACCATGTTCGTCCTCCCCCATCAGTCCGGCTCCCTCCACGAGGTTCTCACCATCTTTGCCCTGCGGGGGCTGAATGTGGTGAAGCTGGAGTCCCGTCCTCTGCCGGGGCGCAGCTGGGAATACTGCTTCTTCCTGGAGTTCAACGGAAGCCTGGAAGAGGACGTCACCGCCCAGGTGCTCCACGAGCTGGCGCAGACCACGGGGGACTTCCGCATCCTGGGCAGCTTCCCCTCCAACCTCACCGGGCAGGGGGTGTAAGGGGCTGTGTACATCTTTGATTTGGACGGCACCCTCATCGACTCCAACGGCCTGTGGGTGGATGTGGATGTGGAGTTTCTCACCCGGCGGGGTCTGACCATCACGGCGGAGTATGAAGCGGTGGTGGCCCGCTCCATTTTCCCGGCGGCGGCGCAGTTCACCCGCTCGTACTACCATCTCCCGGACACACCGGAGGAAATTATGGCCGAGTGGGAGGAGCTGGCCGCCCACCACTACCGGGATTTGGTGCCCCTGAAGCCGGGGGCGGAGGCCTTCCTCCGCCAGTGCCAGCGGGAGGGACGCCCCCTCTCCCTGTTCACCGCCTGCCGCCCCCGCCTGTGCCAGCTGGCTCTGGACCGGTTTGGATTTACCCCCCTGTTCCGGCACATCGTCTATGCCGAAGCCCTCGGCCTGGACAAACACGACCCCCGGTGCTTTGCCCGGCTGTGCCAGCTCATGGAGGTATCCCCCCAGCAGTGTACCCTCTTCGACGACAACCCGGACAACTGCGCCACCGCTGTGGCCTCCGGCATGGCCGCCGTGGGGGTGTACGACCCCCTCTACGCCCACCGGAAGGCAGAGCTTTCCGCCTGCTGCACCCGCTTTGTCCACTCCCTGGAAGAACTGCTGTGCATTCCTGCCCACCGGTGACCCTTCGCCCCCAACCTGGATTGGGGGCGAATTTTTCTCCCAAAAGGGGAAAAACTTTGTGCCACATACCCACACGCCCCGCCTTGACTTTCCCCGCCCTGAAAGCGTACAATAAAATGGCAGTTTCAAATGACACGGCAGGGCGCAAAACAGGGTTCAAAAAGGGCCGCCCCTGTCCCCTTCTGGAGGAATGACCATGGCAATCAGCACAAAATTCATCTTCGTCACCGGCGGTGTGGTGTCCGGACTGGGCAAGGGCATCGCCGCAGCCTCGTTGGGCCGCCTGCTCAAGCAGCGGGGCCTGGGCGTGAAGGTACAAAAGCTCGACCCCTACCTGAATGTGGACCCGGGCACCATGAGCCCCTACCAGCACGGTGAGGTGTTCGTCACCGACGACGGGGCGGAAACCGACCTGGATTTGGGCCACTACGAGCGGTTCATTGACGAAAACCTCACCTACAATTCCTCCGTTTCCTCCGGCAAGGTATATTGGGACGTCCTCAACCGGGAGCGGGCGGGGGACTACCTGGGGGGCACCGTGCAGATCATCCCCCACATCACCAACGAAATCAAGCGCAACATCTACTCCCTGGAGGGCCCCGGGGTGGATGTGGCCATTGTGGAGATTGGCGGCACCGTGGGCGACATCGAGTCCCAGCCCTTCCTGGAGGCCATCCGTCAGGTGGCCGCAGAGCGGGGCCGGCAGAATGTGATGTTCCTCCACGTCTCCCTCATCGTGTCCATCCCCGGCTCCGGGGAGCTGAAGTCCAAGCCCACCCAGCACTCCGCCAAGGAGCTGCTCAGCCTGGGCATTCAGCCCGATGTGATTCTCTGCCGCAGCGACGCCCCCATTCCCCAGGACATTTTGGAGAAAATCTCCCTGTTCTGTAACATCCCCGCCGACCACGCCATCCCCAACCTCACCGCCCCCATCCTCTATGAGGTGCCCCTGATGCTGGAGCGGGAAGGGCTGGCAGATGTGGTGGTGCGCCGCCTGGGACTGATTTGCCACGCCCCCGACCTCACCGAATGGGCCACCATGGTCCACCGGGCCAAGCAGGCCCGGCACACGGTGACCATCGCCCTGGTGGGCAAGTATGTGTCCCTCCACGACGCCTATCTCTCGGTGGTGGAGGCCCTCACCCACGGCGGCATTGAAAACGATGTGCAGGTGGACATCCGCTGGGTGGACGCAGAGACCCTCACCGAGGAAAACGCCTCTGCCGTCCTGGCCGGCGCCCACGGAATTTTGGTGCCCGGCGGCTTTGGGGAGCGGGGCGTAGAGGGGAAAATTGCCGCCATTCGCTACGCCCGTGAGGAGGGCGTGCCCTTCCTGGGCATTTGCCTGGGGATGCAGATGGCGGTGGTGGAGTTTGCCCGCCATGTGTGCGGCATGGAGGACGCCCACTCCGCCGAGCTCTCCCCCCACACCACCCACCCTGTCATTGACCTGATGCCCGACCAGGTGGGCGTCACCGCCAAGGGGGGCACCATGCGCCTGGGCAGCTACCCCTGCCGCCTGACCCCGGGGAGCCGGGCGGCGGAGATTTACGGCGCCCTGGAGATTGCCGAGCGCCACCGCCACCGCTACGAGTTCAACAACCAGTACCGGGACGCCCTCACCGAGGCGGGCCTGTCCTTCTCCGGCCTCTCCCCCGACGGACGCCTGGTGGAGATTGTGGAGCTGCCCAGCCACCCCTGGTTTGTGGCCGGACAGTTCCACCCCGAGCTGAAAAGCCGCCCCAACAAGGCCCACCCCCTCTTCCGCGGCTTTGTGGGTGCGGCCAAGTCCATGGCGCAGTCCTGACCTCCGCCAGCCAAGCACTTGCTTCTGGTGAACAAAACAGCCCCGCCGGCGAAATCTCGCCGGCGGGGCTGTTTTTCTGCTGTGTACTTGTGACGCCCTCACTTGTGATAGAGCTTGTTGGTCTGATACTGGGGGGAGCAGGTCAGGCGCAGCCCCAGCTTCTGATAGGTGCCGCTGTCCGCTGCGGAGAGAATCACCGAGGAGTGGGCCTCGCACTCCCGCAGCCGGTCCAGGCTGTCCAGCGCCTTGGCCGCCTGAGGGTCGGTGGCGGCGGAGATCGCCAGTGCGATGAGCACTTCATCGCTGTGCAGCCGGGGATTCTGACTGCCCAAATGGCTCACCTTGAGCATCTGGATGGGCTCAATGGCCTCCCGGGTGATGAGGTGCGCCTCCTCCTCAATGCCCGCCAGTCTCTTGAGGGCATTGAGCAGGGCGGAGGAGGAGGCCCCCATCAGCTCGCTGGTCTTGCCGGTGACCACCTCGCCGCCGGGCAGCTGGATGGCCACGGCGGGCTCCCCCGTCTCCTCTGCCCGGCCCTCGGCGGCGGCAATGACGGGGCGCATTTCCTCCGTGGCCCCCGCCTGACGCATGAGCAGCTCCAGCTGATACACAATTTCATCGCTGCCCTGACCACGGCGGCGGTCGCACAGGGCGGTGTAGTAGCGGCGGATGATCTCCTGCCGGGCGGCGGCGCACACCGCCTCGTCGTCCACAATGCAGTTGCCCGCCATGTTCACCCCCATGTCCGTGGGCGACTTATAGGGGCTCTCCCCGGTGATTTTCTCAAACATAGCCGCCAGGACGGGGAACACCTCCACATCCCGGTTGTAGTTGACGGTGGTGGTGCCGTAGGCCTGGAGGTGGAAGGGGTCAATCATGTTCACATCGTTCAGGTCAGCGGTGGCGGCCTCATAGGCCAGGTTCACCGGGTGCTGGAGGGGGAGGTTCCACACCGGGAAGGTTTCAAACTTGGCATACCCCGCCTTCACGCCCCGGTGGTACTCGTGGTACAGCTGAGACAGGCAGGTGGCCATTTTGCCCGAGCCGGGGCCGGGGGCGGTGACCACCACCAGGGGACGCTGGGTCTCAATGTATTCGTTGCGCCCGTACCCCTCATCGCTGACAATGTGGGCAATGTCCCGGGGATAGCCCGCAATGGGATAGTGGAGGTACACCCGCACCCCCAGCTCCTCCAGGCGGCGCTTGAAGGCGTCGGCGGCGGCCTGTCCGGCGTACTGGGTGATGGTCACGCTGCCCACATACAGCCCCTTGGCCCGGAAGGTGTCAATCAGGCGGAGCACATCCTCGTCGTAGGTGATGCCCAAATCCCCCCGCACCTTGTTCTGCTCAATGGCGGCGGCATTGATGGCAATGACGATTTCCACACTCTCCCGCATCTCCAGCAGCATCCGAATCTTGCTGTCGGGGGCAAAGCCGGGGAGCACCCGGGCGGCGTGGTAATCGTCAAACAGCTTGCCGCCGAACTCCAGGTACAGCTTGCCGCCAAACTGGGCAATGCGCTCCCGAATGTGGGCAGACTGGGTGTCCAGATACCGCTGGTTGTCAAATCCGATGGTTTTGTTCATAATCAAACACGAGACGGCCCTCCAATGGGCCGTCCAACCTCCTCCCTGTCATTCTCAGAGATTTTATCATATTTCGCCCCCTGGGACAAGGGTTTTTTCCTCCCCCGCCTCCTGCTGCAATCAAAAACACGCCCCTCCGCCCGTTTGGGCGGAGGGGCGTGTGCGCTTTTGGGCGCAGCCGGCCGCTTGTTACTTCAGGTGCCAGATGTCCTGGTTGTACTCGGCAATGGTGCGGTCGCTGGAGAAGAAGCCGCTGTTGGCGATGTTCACCAGCATCTTCTGCGCCCAGGCAGAGCGGTTGCCGTAGTCCAGCATGGCCTGGTCGCGGGTGGCGATATAATCCTCCAAATCCAGCAGAGCCATAAACCAGTCCTTGCCCCGGATGTCCTCGTGGAGGGCGCGCAGGCTGGACTCCTGGCCAATGGCCAGCATCTGGGGGGAGACAATGAAGTCCACCAGAGGCTTAATGGCGGGGCGCTCATAGAAGTGCCAGCTGTGGTAGCTGTGGCTGGCATACAGGTGGATGACATGGTCGCTGGAAGCGCCGAAGGTGTAGATGTTGTGGGCGCCCACATGCTGGGCAATCTCCACGTTGGCGCCGTCCATGGTGCCCAGCGTCACAGCGCCGTTGGCCATGAACTTCATGTTGCCGGTGCCGCTGGCCTCCTTGGAGGCCAGAGAAATCTGCTCGGACAGCTCGCAGGCGGGGATGAGCTTCTCCGCCCAGGAGACATTGTAGTTCTCCAGCATCACCACCCGCAGCCAGGGGCGCACCTGGGGATCGGCCTCGATGAGCTTGCTCAGGCAGATGATCAGGTGGATGATGTGCTTTGCCATCACATAGGCGGGAGCCGCCTTGGCGCCGAAGATGACGGTGATGGGACGGGGGGGCAGGTGGCCGCCCTTGATTTCCAGATACTTGCGGATGACATACAGGGCGTTCATCTGCTGGCGCTTGTACTCATGCAGGCGCTTAATCTGAATGTCAAAGATGGACTCGGGATCCACCTCCACGCCCTGGCGCTCCTTGATGACCCGGCACAGCTCCAGCTTGTTCTCAAACTTGATGTCCAGCAGGTCACGCAGCACCTGACCGTCGCCCCAGTAGTTCATCAGGCCGTTGAAGCGGCTGGCGTCGGTGCGCCACTGCTTGCCCACGCACTGGTCCAGCAGGGCGGCCAGCTTGGGGTTGCACACCTCCAGCCAGCGGCGGTAGGTGACGCCGTTGGTCTTGTTGTTAAACTTCTCGGGGTAGACATCGGCAAAGGCGCGCAGCTCGGTCTTGCGCAGAATATCCGTGTGCAGGGTGGCCACGCCGTTGACAGAGTAGCCGTAGTGGATGTCCATATGGGCCATGTGAACCACGTCGTTGTTGTCGATGATGGCCATGCGGGGGTCGGGGAACACCTGCTTGGCCCGGCGGTCCAGCTCCCGGATGATGGGCACCAGCTGGGGGGCCACCTTCTGGATGAAGGACATGGGCCACTTCTCCAGCGCCTCAGCCAAAATGGTGTGGTTGGTATAGGCGCAGGCGTGGGCCACCTGATGGAGCGCCTCGTTCATGCTCAGCCCACGCTCCAGCAGCAGGCGGGTCAGCTCGGGAATGACCATGGAGGGGTGGGTGTCGTTGATCTGGATGGCCACGTGCTCGCACAGGTGGCGGGGGTCCACACCCCGCTCGTCCAGCTCCTTGAGGATGAGCTGGGCGCCGGCGGACACCATGAAATACTGCTGATACACACGCAGCAGACGGCCGGCCTCGTCACTGTCATCGGGGTAGAGGAAGGAGGTCAGGCAGTGGGCGATGTCGGTCTTGTCAAAGTCGATGCCCTGTTCCGGGGCTGCGGCAGGCTTCTCCACATCAAACAGGTGGAGGCGGTTGGCGCTGGCGGTGTTGGCGCCGGGCACGGCAATGTCCCACATCACAGCCTTCTGCACGCCACTGCCAAAGGGCACCTCAAAGGTGACTCCGGTGGGGATGAGCCACCCCTCCTCCTCCATCCAGGGGTCGGGCATCTCGGTCTGATAGCCCTCCTTGAGGCACTGGTGGAACAGGCCGTAGTGATAGTTCAGGCCCACGCCGTCGCCGGGCAGGTCCAAAGCGGCGATGGAGTCCAGGAAGCAGGCGGCCAGACGGCCCAGGCCGCCGTTGCCCAGGGAGGGCTCAGGCTCCACCTCTTCCACGGCGGACAGGCTGTGACCGCTCTCACGGAGCACCTGCTCCACATCCTGGTACACGCCCAGCGCCAGCAGGTTGTTGGACAGCAGCTTGCCCACTAGAAACTCGGCGGAGAAGTAGTACAGCTTGCGGCTGCCCTGGGGGGCGGGCCGGGCAGTGCTCAGCTCCTGGGTCATCTGAAGCAGTGCATAGTACAGCTCACGGCTGTCACACCGCTCCAGAGTCTTTGCGTAGCGCTGCTTGACAATGCCACTGAGTTTGTTTTTGATATCCATTCCAATACCCCTTTCCACACAGAAGTCCCAGAAAAAAGGACTTCCATTGTGAGAGAATTTTTGATATGATGAAGGTGAATGTGCGTACAATTTTCTCCACGAAGAACTGAGGTGAGCCTGTGGAAAAGCGCCCTGTATCCATGCGCCAGATTGCAAAAGAATGCGGCTGCTCCGTGGCCACGGTGTCCTATGCCCTCAACCGCTCCAGCCAGGCCAAAATCAGCAGCGCCACCCGCCTGCGCATCATTGAAACGGCAAAGCGCCTCAACTACTCGCCCAGCCGCATGGGCACCCTGCGCCCTGCCCGGGCGCTCATTCTCATCGGCGCCTGCCCCGGCGACACCGCCAACCGCCGCACCGTCCTGCTGGACCTGGCCTGGCATTTGGGCCAATGCCTGCGTGAGCAGGAAATTGTGGGGCTGACGCTGGAGGTATCCGACCTGTCCGCCCAGTGGGCGCAGATTCAGTCCCTTCAGCCTGACCTTCTGTTCATGCTGGACTACAACAGTCAGGCGGTGTCCCAGCTGGACCCCCCCTGTGTGCAGCCCATCATCTTCCTGGACAGCAACGAGTCCGACCCGCTCTATTATAAGGTCCTGCCCGACTATCCGTCCCTGCTCCGGCTGGCGGCCCAGCGTCTGGACACCCAGCAGCTGTTTCTCGCCTCGGAATCTCCCCTGCCCCGGCAGCTCCTCCCCGGCCTTGCGCCGGAGGATTGCTTCTTCCGCGGCAGCGGGCAGTCCCTCTCCCGCTTTCTTGCCTCCCATCGGGGCCGGCGCGGCCTTGTGATTGGGGATTTGCTGGCCGTGGAGGCCTGCACCCAATTCCCCGCCGCCGATTTGGCGGTGCTTGCGGCACTGGAGCGCCCCGCCCTCTTCCCGCCGGAGCTGACGGTGCTCTCCCTCCCCAACCGGGTGCGGGCCGCCGCCGCTGCACGCACCGCCTGGTCCCTGCTCTCCCTGGACTATGACCCGGAGGGCAGTACCCTGCTGCTGTTGGAGGCAGAGGGGTGAGGCCGGCAGTACCAATTCTGCCCGCCGCAAGTATACCGCCAAACCTACCAGTCCGTCAAAAGAATTTTTGAAAAATTCTGTACAATTTTTTATCTTGGTTACGTTTTCATGAACCGCAGAGCCGGTGAACAGCCACTGTTCACCGGCTCTGTTTTGCTCCAACCCCTTGTCATGCAAGGGATTGGAAGGTCTGACGCAGAAGTGTTCACCTACTTGTTCAACTGAACAGAATCGGAAAAAACGACGAACGGGAGGTTATTGCTCCAGGCCATTGCGCCGCTGGTACAGCCCCAAATCCCGATAAATTTTCTCTGCCAGGGCTGCATCCAGCTGTCCGGGGCGCAATCTCCACTGCCAGTTGTCCTGGGCGGTGGAGGGGATGTTGATGCGTCCCTCACTGCCCAACCCCAGCAAATCCTGGGCCTGAATGACCACCAGCTGGGCCACGCTCCCCCAAGCGGCCCGTATCATCCCCCAGTGGTACCCCTCTTCCGGGGTGAGGCGCAGATAGTCCCGCACATAGTCCAGCTCCCTGGGGGAGAGGGTGTCCATCCAGCCCAAAATGGTGTCGTTGTCATGGGTGCCGGTATACACCACACAGTTGGGGACGTGGTTGTGGGGCAGATACTCGCTGCCGCCCCCGTCCAGGCCAAAGCCGAACTCCATCACCTTCATGCCGGGATAGCCCGACTCCTCCAGCAGCTGGCCCACCGAGGGGGTGAGAAAGCCCAAATCCTCCGCCACAATCTCCCGGGGGCCAAGGGCCTGGGTGACGGCGTGGAACAGCTCCATCCCCGGCCCCTTGCGCCACTGCCCCTCTTTGGCGTTCTCCGCCCCAAAGGGGATGGCGTAGTACTCGTCAAAGCCCCGGAAATGGTCAATGCGCAGCATATCGCACAGGCGGAACTGGGCCTCAATGCGGGCAATCCACCAGCGATAGCCGTCCTCCTTCATCCGGTCCCAGCGGAACAGGGGGTTGCCCCACAGCTGCCCGTCCTCGCTGAAGGCGTCGGGGGGACACCCGGCCACCTCCGTGGGGGTGAGCGTCTCGTCCAGCTGGAACTGCTCGGGGGAGGCCCACACGTCGGAGGAATCCAGAGATACGTAGATGGGCAAATCCCCCAAAATGGCAATGCCCTTTTCATTGGCCCGCTGCTTGAGGGCGCTCCACTGGCGGAAGAACAGATACTGCACCCCCCGCCAGAATGCCACCTCACCGGCCAGGCTGCGCCGTGCCTCCTCCAGGTCCTGGGGCTGCCTGCGTCGCAGGGGCTCGGGCCATTTCTGCCAGGGCGCACCCTGATGGAGGTCCTTCAGCGCCATGAACAGGGCGTAGTCCTCCAGCCAGAATGCGTGCTGTGCGGCAAACTCTTCCACCTCCTGGGGGCGCTGCTCCATCAGGCGGCGGCAGGCCAGGGCCAGTACCTTCCGCCGGTTTTGATACGCAAGCCCGTAGTCCACCCGCTGGGGGTCGCTCCCCCAATCCAGACTCTGATACTCCCCCGGCTCCAGCAGCCCCTCCGCCGCCAGGTCGTCAAAGTCAATGAAATAGTGGTTGCCTGCAAAGGTGGAAAATGCCTGATAGGGGGAATCGCCATAGCTTGTGGGGCCTAGCGGAAGCACCTGCCAACAGCTGTGTCCGCTTTGGGCCAGAAAGTCCACAAAATTTCGGGCCTCCTGGCCCATTGTCCCAATCCCATAGGGAGAGGGCAGGGAAAAGACAGGGAGTAATACACCGGCACGCCTCATACGATCATTCACCTTTCTTCTCATGTTGTGGGCGCAGGTGGGTGGTTTGGAGCTGCCCGGCATACACCTTCAGCCGCCCGCCGCACCGGCAGCGGTACCGCTCTGGATGCTCCACCAGGGCCGAGCGCTTCATCCGCCGGATTTTCGTCCCGCACCCCTGGCACACCAGCACATAGCGCACCGGCCGGGTGTCCTCCACCCCAAGGGCCGCAAAGCTGTCCGTGCGGCTGATGCGGTATCCGTAGACCTGGTTCATCCGCCCGGCCCACTTCTGCCAGCGCGCCCCGTGGTTGGCGCACCCCGGACAGGTGTGGAGAATCTCGTGGGCCAATACCTGGCACACCGCCCATTCCCCAGCGCCCTCCAGCAGCGCAGACAGCTCAATCTGATGCCTGCCCCCGCTGCTCCGGCAGGCGCCAAAGCGGGTTTTGGCCCGGGTATTCACCGCCACCTGGGGCGCAATGGCCTCCGAGATGGGAATGCCCGCCGCCCGAGCCTGGGCAATGACCCGTGCCAACAGCCCATCCCAGCCGCTTGCCTCCAAATCACACACCTCCTTGCATAGATGCTGTGAGTATCATAGCACGGCTGGGAAAAGAAAGGAAGGAAAAAATTTTTTGAATCTCCCCCTTGTCCCCTTGACAAATCCTGCACAGAAGGTATAATGAATTAGTCTGTGCCCAACCGGGCGCAGCATCCTTGCCTCCGGCAAAGACCGGAGGCCATATGTCCACAAGGAGGTGCAACTAACATGGCAAAACTGACCGGCAACTACGAGGTGCTCTACGTGGTCAACCCCGCCCTGGGCGAGGAGGAGACCGCCGCCCTGGTCGCCAAGTTCAAGGACCTGGCTGAGAGCCACGGTACCGTGTCCGAGGTGGATGAGTGGGGCAAGCGCAAGCTGGCCTACCCCATCAACGACCTGGAAGAGGGCTACTATGTCCTGATGACCTTCACTGCCGACCCTGCGTTCCCCGCCGAGCTGGATCGTCTGATGCGCATCAACACCGGCATCATGCGCTCCATGATCGTCAGCAAGGACGCCTGAGGAGGCAAGGTCGCACATGCTGAACCGAATCATTCTCATGGGCCGTCTGACCCGTGACCCCGAGCTTCGCCACACCCAAAGCGGGACGGCTGTCGCCTCCTTCGCCCTGGCTGTGGATCGCGACTTCAAAAGCCGCGACGGAGGCGAGCGTGCCACTGATTTCATCGACATTGTGGCATGGCGCAGCACTGCGGAGTTCGTTTCCAAGTACTTCACCAAGGGCCGCATGGCCGTGGTGGAGGGCCGCCTTCAGATTCGTGACTGGACGGATCGGGACGGCGGCAAGCGCCGCTCTGCGGAGGTAATTGCCGACAATGTGTATTTCGGCGACTCCAAGCGGGACGGCGAGTTTGGCGGCGGCGCCTCGTATGGCCGTCCTGCCGCCCCCGCTCCCGTTGACTACGGCACCCCCTCCGGCGGAGATCAGTTCGCCGAGCTGGCCGACGACGACGGTGAACTGCCCTTCTGAGCCACTCAGGAGGAGAACGAATAAGGAGGTCTGCCATTATGGCTATGGATAATGTGAAGCCCCGCGGCAACCGTAAGCGCCGCAAGGTCTGTGCGTTCTGCGTGGACAAGGTGGAGCACATTGATTACAAGGACGCCGCCAAGCTGAAGCGGTATCTGTCCGAGCGCTCCAAGATCCTGCCCCGCCGCACCACCGGCACCTGCGCCATGCACCAGCGCCAGCTGACCGACGCCATCAAGCGCGCCCGTCACATGGCCCTGCTCCCCTACGTCACCGACTGATTGTAGGTTGTCTGGCACCCCGCCCCCGTGGAACTTCGGTTCTGCGGGGGCTTTTTTTGCCCAACCCCCCAGTTACCGAGAGGGCACACGCCCCTACGCTCCCAGGTCATGGGGGCGTTTCCCGCCCTTCCCGGCTTGACAAATGGCCCCCACTCTGCTATGATACCTAGTAGTTAGCATTAACTAACCCTCGATTGTGTACGAGGTCTGTCTGAACAGGAGCCGCCTATGCACGCCCCCCACCCCGTGTCTGCCCCCGCAGGACACAGCAGCGCCCCAGCCCTCTCTTCCTTCCAGCTCCAGCTGGCACAAGATGCAGCGCAGTATCTACAGGAACATCTGCACCGCCATGTCACCATTGCGGAGCTGTGCCGGCAGTTCAGTGTGTCCCCCACCCACCTCAAGCAGGCCTTTAAAGGCGTGTTCCAGCTGCCTGTGTACACCTATGCCAAGCAGCAGAAGATGTATGCCGCCGCCCGCCGTCTGCGCACCGAACACTGCTCGGTATCAGAGGTGGCCGCCGCCTACGGCTACGACAATCCCAGTAAATTTGCCGCCGCCTTCCGCCAGGTGATGGGGGTCACCCCAAAGGCCTACCAACAGACCTCCTTCCACCCCGACCACCCCTCCGAATAGGGACTGCCCAACGGCGCAGAACCGGCGCAATGCCCCCGGCATTCCGCCGCTCCCCACCGGTCACAGAGGCCACGCCCCCCTTCTCTAGGGTTCCCTCTCTCTGGGGGTTCCTTCTCTCTGGGGGTTCCTTCTCTCTGGGGGTTCCTTCTCTCTGGGGTTCCTTCTCTCTGGATGGAGCCCCCCAACTCCCCGCCCCGTCCTGTCTGCCCTTTTAATTCCGACTAATTGGATTGGTTTACTTTCCTTTTGGAGTGGAGACGGGGCGCAGCAGCCGCTATACTTTCCTTGTCAGCTGGCGCTCTGGACACAGCCACGCCAACTGACCATTCTTTCCCCCGTTGGTTAGCCTATGCTAACAAATCATTTCCTGAAAGGAGTTTCCTTATGGCCCCCTGGCTCTCCCGCCACCGGAGCACCCTGGTGCTCGCCGTGCTCCTGGTGGTCTTGTCTATATACTCTCTGTTTGTAGGTGTCATTGATTTGGACACCTCCGCCATCCTGGCCGGTGATTTTGAGGCCATCGAGCTTCTGCTCATCTCCCGCCTCCCCCGCCTGCTGGCCATTGTGTGCACAGGTGTGGGCATGAGCGTGGCGGGTCTGATTATGCAGCAGCTGTGCATGAACAAGTTTGTCTCCCCCACCACCGGCGCCACCATCTCCTCGGCGCAGCTGGGCATTCTGCTGGCGCTGGTGTTCTGGCCCAGCGCCACACTGTGGCAGCGCACCATCCTGGCCTTTGTCTTTGCCATTTTGGGCACCTGGGTGTTTGTGTGGTTTATCCAGCGCATTCAGTTCAAGGATGTGGTGATGGTCCCCCTGGTGGGCATTATGTTCGGCAATGTGGTGGGCGGCATCACCAGCTTTCTGGCCTTTCGGTTTGATATGACCCAGTCCCTGTCCAGCTGGCTGGTGGGGCATTTCTCCATGGTGCTGCGGGGCCGCTATGAAATTGTGTGGCTCACCCTGCCCCTTGTGGTGCTCGCCTTTGTATTCGCCAACCACTTCAACATTGTGGGCATGGGCCGTGATTTCTCGAAAAATCTCGGCGTTCCCTACAACCTGGTGCTCTTCCTGGGTCTGACCATCGCCGCCATGATTACCGCCTCTGTGGTGGTGGTGGTGGGCGCCATCTCCTACATCGGGCTTATTGTCCCCAACCTGGTGTCCATGTTTAAGGGGGATAAAATCCGGGGCACTTTGGTGGATACCGCCCTGTTCGGCGCACTGTTTGTCCTGGTGTGCGACCTGATTGGCCGCCTGGTCATCCACCCCTACGAGCTGCCCATCGAGCTGATTATCGGCATCATCGGCAGTGTGCTCTTTGTGGGGCTGCTGCTCTACCGCCTCAACCACGGCCGAAAGGCCATCCGCCTGGGCGCTGCCGGAGCCTCCTCCTGCGCAGTCTCCGCCCAGAGTGCCGTCCAAAAGAAGGAGGGTGAATGACATGGCCGCTCACACTGCGCAACGGGCCAACCACCGCAAGCTGCTGGTGCTGGGTATCCTGGTGCTGCTGGCCGCCGCAGCCTATCTCCTGGTAGGCGTGAACGTTTCCAACGAAAAGCTCTTCTGGTATGCCATGCGCCTGCGGGCGCCCAAGCTGCTGGTGATGCTGGTCACCGCCTTTGCCATCGGCGGAGCCTCCATTGTATTCCAGTCCATCATCCAAAACACCATTGTCACCCCCTGCCTGCTGGGGATGAACTCCCTGTACACCCTCATCCACACAGCGGTGGTGTTTGTGGCCGGCTCGGGGAGCATCCTGGCTGTGAACGCAAACCTGTCCTTTGCCGTGGACTTGGTGCTCATGGGGGTGGCAGCCATGGTGATTTACGGCTACCTGTTCCACAAGACCCGCCACAACGTGCTCTATGTGCTCCTCATCGGCACCGTGCTCACCTCCTTCTTCGGGAGCATCCAGAACACCCTCACCCGGGTCATGGATCCCAACGAGTACGACGCCCTGCTCTCCACCCTGGTGGCCAGCTTCAGCAATGTCAACGCCGAGATTCTCCTCCTGGCTGTGATGTTGCTGGCGGGCATCGTGGTGGTGTTCCGCAAGGATCTGGCCCTGCTCAACGTGATTACCCTGGGGCGCAACCAGGCCATCAATCTGGGCGTGGACTACGACCGCTGTATCCGCCGCCTGCTGCTGGCGGTGACCCTGTCCATCGCCGTGGCCACCGCCATGGTGGGCCCGGTGTCCTTTATGGGGCTGATCATTGCCAACCTGTCCCGCCAGCTGCTGCGCACTTACCGCCACAGCCAGCTCATTCTGGGTGCAGCCCTGTTCGGTATGTTCACCCTGGTGGGCGGACAGATGGTGGTGGAGCACCTGTTCCACTACGCCGTGCCCGTCAGCGTCTTTATCACCGTGGGCGGCGGCATCTACTTCCTCTATCTTTTGCTGACCAACCGGAGGGTTTGATATGAAAATTCGCCAATTGCTGAAACAATACGACGGAAAAACCGTGGTAGACGGGGTGAGCTTTGAAATTCCCAAGGGGAAGGTGCTCTCCCTCATCGGGCCAAACGGTGCGGGCAAGTCCACCGTGATGGGCATGATTTCCCGGCTGGTTGCCCGGGACGCCGGTCTGGTGGAGTTTGAGGGCAAGGACATCAAGGATTGGAAGAGCCACCAGCTCTCCCAGCGCCTAGCCATTCTCACCCAGAGCAACCACATCCAAATGAAGCTCACCGTGCGGGAGCTGGTGGCCTTCGGCCGTTTCCCCTACACCCGGGGCCGCAATACCCCGGAGGATGAGCAAATCATCCAGCAGGCCATCGACTACATGGAGCTGGGCCCCTTCCAGGACCGATTCATCGACGAGCTGTCCGGCGGACAGCGCCAGCGGGCCTACATCGCCATGGTCATTGCCCAGGACACGGACTATGTGCTCCTGGACGAACCCACCAACAACCTGGACATCTACCACGCCACCAATATGATGAAGATTGCCCGCCGCCTGTGCGATGAGCTGGGCAAGACCGTCATCATGGTGCTCCACGAAATCAACTACGCCGCCTTCTACTCCGACTACATCTGCGCCTTTAAGGACGGCAAGGTGGCCAAGTTCGGCACCGTAGAGGAGGTCATGACAAAGGAAACCCTGTCTGAAATCTATCGGGTGGACTTTGAAATCCAGATGGTGGAGGGCAAGCCCCTGTCCATCTACTACTAAGCTGCGCTGTATACAATCCCATCGATTGAACAGATATATCCCATCAGTAAAGGAGTTTTTGTTATGAAGAAGCTGTTTTCCACCCTGCTGGCCGGTGCCATGGTCCTCAGCCTTGCCGCCTGCTCTGCGCCCCAGAGCAGCCAGCCCACCACCGCCCCCACCCAGAGTGGGCAGTCCGCCGCTCCCAGCGGCGACGGAGCCGCCCCTGAGACCATCACCATCCAGAGCCTCAACGGCAGCAAGCAGGCCATCGACCTGGAGGTGCCCTACAATCCCCAGCGCATTGCCATTCTGGACATGGCTGCCCTGGACATTCTGGATGCCCTGAACCTGGGCGACCGTGTGGTGGGCACCGCCGACACCTCCCTGGACTATCTCCAGGACTATGTGAATGACGAGAGCGTGTCCAACCTGGGCACCATCAAGGAGGCGGATTTGGAGGCCGTCATGGCCGCCGAGCCCGACGTCATCTTCATCGGCGGCCGTCTGGCAGAGTCCTATGACGCCCTCAGCGAGATTGCCCCCGTGGTTTATCTGGCCGTAGACACCCAGCTGGGCGTGGTGGAGAGTGTGCGCCAGAACGCCACTGCCATCGCCTCCATGTTCGGCCTGGAGGAGCAGGTCAGCGGCCTGCTGGCCGATTTTGATGCCCGACTGTCCGCACTCCAGGCCTTTGCCGCCGGCAAGACCGCCATTGTGGGCATGGTCAACGGCGGCAGTCTGAAGGTGCTGGGCAACGACGGGCGCTGCTCCATCATCGGCCGTGAGATTGGCTTTGAGAACATCGGCGTGGACGCCAACGTGGACACCTCCACCCACGGCAACGAGGCCTCCTTTGAGTTTGTGGTGGAGAAGAACCCCCAGTACCTGTTTGTGATGGACCGGGATGCTGCCATCCAGACCGAGGGCGCACAGCTGGCCCAGGAGATTGTGGAAAATGAGCTGATTATGGGCACCGATGTGTATCAGAACGGCAACATCGTCTACCTGGCCCATCCCGCCGTGTGGTACACCGCCGAGGGCGGCATCACCGCACTGGACCTGATGCTCCAGGACCTGGAGCACACCCTGCTGGGCTAATCCCACACAGGGGAAAACAGGGGCGGCCCGAGGTGACGCAACGCCAGGCGCCGTTCTCCCGGAACAATGGTTCCAGCAACCGAGCAGGGCTTGTTGTCTGCCCATGGCAGACGGCAAGCCCTGCCTGTTTTTTCTCTGGGCGCCCTTCTCCTGCCCGCCTTTCCCTCTGCCTGCCCTTTCCCTGCCTGCCCTTTCCCTGCCCGCCCTTTTCCTGCCCGCCCTTTCCCCGGCCTGCCCTTTCCCTGCCCGCCCTTCTCCTGCCCGCCTTTCCCTCTGCCTGCCCTTTCCCTGCCTGCCCTTTCCCTGCCCGCCCTTTTCCTGCCCGCCCTTTCCCCGGCCTGCCCTTTCCCTGCCCGCCCTTTCCCCGGCCTGCCCTTTCCCTGCCCGCCCTTTCCTCTGCCCGCCCTTTCCCTGTCCGCCCTTTCCCTCCCCGCCGTTCCTCTGCCCGCCGTTCCTCTGCCCTCCCTTTCCCTCCCCGCCTTTCCCCTGCCCGCCCTTTCCCTCTCTCCACCCTTTCCCTGTCCGCCCTTTCCATGCCTGCCCTTTCCATGCCTGCCCTTTCCATGCCTGCCTTTCCTCTGCCCGCCCTTTCCTCACCTCCCCTTCTCCTCCCCAATAGAGCCCCACGCCTCTCTCTGCAAAAACATGGGGTAAATTAAAGTTTCCCCCTTTTAGAACGCCCAGACTGCGTGATACAATGGGAAAAAATAATAGCAGGGGGTGCGCATGATGTCGATAGATTTACAGATGCTTGAAACTCCAGAGGATCGGTGGCTTCTGGAACAGATCTACCTGCAGTATCGTGGCCTGATGTACTATTTGGCCCACGAAATTTTACAAAACAAACAGGACGCCGAGGATGCCGTCCACCACGCCTTTGTAAAAATAGCAGCGAACATCCAAAAGCTTGATGCCCCGGTGTGTCAAAAAACACATGCCTTCGTCGCCGCCGTGGTTGAGCACCAGGCAATCGACCAGTACCGTAAGCGGCAAAAACACCCCACTACCCAGCTAATCGAGGAAATACAAGGCGCAAATGTCCTTTACGAAGGGGACAACAATTTGACACAGTGTATCTTAAAATTGCCTGCCAGGTATCGAGAGGTGATTTTGCTGCGCTATCACTATGGGTACACAGTCAGAGAAATCGCAAAGATGCTGGGGCTGACGCTCCCCGCCGCCTCCAAGCTGGAGCAACGGGCTAAGCGCAAATTAAAGAAGCTATGTGAGGATGCGGGAATTCTGTGAGAAGTCGTGTGCAAAAAAATTTTTTGAAAAAATCTGAATCCAACTGTCCAAAATGACCCCCTTCATTCGTTTAAGAGATATAAGCGAATGAGGGGGGTCATGTCTTTGAAAGGCGAACTCTTCCAAACCAGTTTGTCTTTCTCCGTGTATTAAAGCTTGGGAAGAAGCTTCTGTTGGAGATTTTGCCTTCAG
>CALXDR010000002.1 GCA_944387115.1 uncultured Oscillospiraceae bacterium | reverse complement strand
GTCATGGCGATTCCTCGCTGAGGTCCAACCGAGGGGCGGCGGGGGCTTCGCACTTCCTCGTTGTCATGCCTCGCCTGCTCACGACGGCTCGGCACTTCTTCATTGTCTCACAGAGTTTCGCCGCCCGCAGGCGGCGAAAGAAAGCTTAATCCCGTTTTTTCCGGGGACATGAGCCTCGGAAAACACTCCGCTCAGGGGAAATGGGGTGACAATTCCGAAGGAATCGAACCCTATTTCCCCTGCTCCCCCTCAAAAAAGTCCTTGGACTTTTTTGAGAGCGCTCAGCGCTTCTGTGATGTCACGCTTCGCTCCCCTCCGCAACGCTTGACTTCCCTCCGACTCGGAACAAATTCGGCCGGGCTGTGCCCGCCCTGGAATTTATTCCTCGCTGCGGTCCAGTCAAGCTGCTCCGGGGGCTCAGCGCTTCTGGTATGCCACGACCGTGCGGCGGTTGGGCTCCACGCCGGTGGAATAGGTGGTCACATCAGGCTCATCCTGAAGGGCAGCGTGAATCACATGGCGCTCATAGGCGTTCATGGGCTCCAGCGTGACGCTGGTGCGGTACCTCACCGCCCGGGCCGCAGTCTTGCGGGCCAGCCGCCGCAGAGATTCCTCCCGGCGGGCACGATAGCCCTCGGCATCCACATGAATGCGCACCCGGCGGCTGCGCCCCTGATTGACGGCATAGTTGGTCAGCTGCTGGATGGCGTCCAGGGTATCGCCCCGATGGCCAATGAGCGCACCGATGTTCTCCCCCTCCAGCACCACCTGATAGCCGTCGCTCTTACGCTTGACCACCGGGGTGGCGGATACACCCATATGGGCAAACAGCCCGGTCTGAAATTCCACAATGGCCTGGGCCACATCCTCCTCTTCCTCCACAAGGGCGGCGGAAGCTGTGGAACCCTCCTCCTGGGGGGCGTCAGTGGGGACAGCGCACCCCTCCTGCGCCTGGGGGATAGCGGCAGGCTGCTCGGCCTGGGCCGCAACAGGGACATGGGCGGGCTCGGGTTCAGGGACAGGCGCATCGGGAACCTCATAGGTCAGCTTTACCTTGGCGGGCACAGAGCCGATGCCCAAAAACCCGGTCTTGCCCCGCTCCAAAATTTCCACGGACACATCGTCCCGTTCCAGCCCCAGCTGGGCCAGACCTTTGGCCAGGGCCTCTTCTTCCGTCTTGGCTGTGACTTCAATATACTTCAGCATGGAGCAGCACTCCTTTACTCAGCTTGTGGGGTCTCATCCTCGCCCTGGCTGTCCGGGGCGCTGGATTTGGCATTGGGGTCCCAATAGGGGGTGATGGGATAGCGGTTGGGGTCATAGGCACGGCCGCGGGCGTAGGTGCGCATCCCCTCCCGGCTGGCAGACACATCTGCGCCCTTCTCCTTGTGGGGCTTTACGCCCCCCTTCTTGTAGGTGCCAGCGGCAATGGCGGCGGCCTTCTTCTCGGCGGCAATGCGGCGGCGCTCCTTCTCGGCGGCCTTGGAGCGGCGCATCTGCTCGGCAATCTCCGCCTGGGCCTTCTCATACTCTCCACGGAGCATACGGCTGAAAATAACCTCCTGGGCCATCATCAGCAGGGAGTTGGCAATCCAGTACACGCACAGACCGGCGGGCAGGGTAAAGCCAATCCACAAGGACATCAGGGGGCTGATGAGCATCATGGTTCTGTTGGTGGCCGCCATGGTGCTGTCCTGCTCCTGATTGCGGTTCATGATGTTGGTCTTCTGGGACACCATCATGGACAGGTAGGAGAACACCGCAGACACCACGGGCAGCAGGAACAGCCCCACGGAACCCCAGCTCAGCCCGTCCTTCCAGAACATCAGGTTGGGAATGGCGGACAGATCCAGCCCCAGGAAGTTGAAGTTGATGACGAACACGCCGGCGGCGGAAAGCCCAGCGGCCTCCACAGCGCCGGTGACCTGGCTCAGGTTGCCTGCGTTCATCATGGAGGCCATGGTCAGCTCGGCATAGGCGTCGCTGCCCAGCGAGGTGCCCAGGGCGCCAGCTGCCGCCTGCACCCCGGCGCTGCTCAGCCCCATCAAATAGGTGAGGGGGCGGCGGATAATGGAGTAGAGGGGCATCAGGATGAGCAGGGGGAGCATGGACCAGCCACAGCCGCCCATGGGGCTGACGTTGTTCTCCTCATACAACCTCTGCACCTCTTGCGTATAGCGCTCCCGGTCGTTGCCGCAGCGCTCCTGAATCTCCTTCATCTGACCGGAGAGCAGGGTGGTCTTAATCATGCTCTTTTTTCCTCTGTAAGACAGGGGAGATAGAACCAGCTTTACCAAAATGGTAAAAAATATCAGCGCGACGCCGTAGCTGTTGAACAAGGTGCAAAACAGCTTAAGCAGGCTGCTGAAGGGCATCATAAGAATTTGCCAAAAATCCATGTTTGGCCTCCTATCAAGATGGATTATCGGGGGTTCTTGGGCGGAACAGGGTCATAGATATAGGACTTTTCCCTGTGAAAGGGATGGCACCGCAGCACCCGCCACACCGCCAGCAGCCCGCCCTTGAGGGCGCCGTGTACCTCCACCGCCTCCAGGGCATAGGTGGAGCAGGAGGGAATAAACCGGCAGCAGGGGGGACGGGTGGGGGAAATGTACTTGCGGTAAAAGCGGATGAAGGCCAGCAAAATCCCCTTCATTCCCCCTGTCCCTCCTTGCGCAGCAGCCCCAGCTTGCCCGCCAGGCGGAGAAAAGACTCCTCCAGCTGGCGGTAGGAGCAGTGGGCGGCCCGCACCCGAGCCACCACCACCACATCCACACCGTCCACCAGCGCCTGCTCGTTGAGGCGGTAGACCTCCCGCAGACGGCGGCGGGTGCGGTTGCGTACCACGGCGTTTCCCAGCTTGGTGGACACAGTGATCCCCAGGCGGTTGCCCCGCCCGCCATTGCGGCGGGTGTACAGGGCCAGGCGGCTGTCCGCCGCCGTCTTTCCCTTGTGGTAGAGGCGGCGGAACAGATGGTTTTCCTTGAGTGATACGGTCTTCTTCACAAAAAAACTTCCTTCCACAGGGTCGGGATTGGCCGCCCCAGAGGCCACACCACGCCCCTATAGGTCAGGGAGTGGTGTGCAGGGCGTGAAACAGACGTAGGGGCGAGGGAAAAACTCCCGCGCCCCGGTCCTATTTTCAATATCCCGATGTTGACGCCATCAGTGGGTCAGGCGGGCGCGGCCCTTTGCACGACGGCGGGCCAGAACCTTGCGGCCGTTGGCGGTAGCCATGCGCTTGCGGAAGCCATGGACCTTGGAGCGATGACGCTTCTTGGGCTGATAGGTACGAACCATGCGGGAACACCTCCTGTACAAATTGGAGCGGCGAGCCGCTCCTCCACAACGCCCGCCCGGAGGGGGCGCGGTTGACTGATTGAACGCCACTTTACAATGGCATAACCGAAATTATAAAGGATTTTCTAGCCTGTGTCAACTAAATCTCCAGAAAAAACTTTCTTTTTTCTCCACCAACAACATCTTGTGGTTTTCGCTGCCCCACCCCCCAACACGCTACCCGGTATTGGGTTGCCCGCCCCCTCCACACCCTCTGTGGAAAGCCCAATTCCTTCTCGTACAAGGAAAAGAAACTTCCACACCCCCTTGTGGAAGTTTCTTTTCTTTGTTATAATCTTAAAGTTCTAATCTGTGTTTTCGAGGAGGCTAGCCTGATGAAATCAGCCGCCGACGTTTGGGATAAAGTCAAAACCTTGATGGAGGAGCAGACCACCTCGGTGTTTGTCAACACCTGGTTTGGGGATGTGGAAGCTGTGGCGCTGGATGACAGCGGCCTGATTCTGTGCGTACCCACGGAGTTCAAGCGCAACTACATCCAGTCCAAGTACCTCTCTATCCTGAAAAAGAGTCTGTTCGACCTGTTTTCCTTTGATTTGGAGGTAACGCTGCTCCTCCCTGAGGAGCGGGCGGAATTTGAACAGAAAAGCGCCGGCGAGAGCCGCAAGGGGGATTCCCCCTTCCTGGAGTACACCTTCGACCGGTTTGTGGTGGGCTCCACCAACAAATTTGCCTTTACCGCCGCAGTGAAGGTGGCCAATGAACCGGGCGGGGCCTACAATCCGCTGTTTATCTACGGGCAGTCCGGCCTGGGCAAGACCCACCTGCTCCACGCCATTGCCAACCGGGTGCGGGACAGCCATCCCAACTACCGCATCCTCTATATAAAGAGCGAGGATTTCGTCAACGAGCTGATTACCAACCTGCGCCGGGGCCTGGATATGCAGGAGTTCCGCAACAAATACCGCACCGTGGATTTGTTCCTCATGGACGACGTGCAGTTCATTGCCGGAAAGGACTCCAGTGAGGAGGAGCTGTTTCACACCTTCAACACCCTCCACGAGCAGGGCAAGCAGATTGTATTTACCTCCGACCGCCCGCCCCAGGAGATGCTGCGGCTGGAGCAGCGCCTGAAAACCCGCTTTGAAATGGGTCTGTCCGCCGACATCCAGCCCCCCGACTACGAAACCCGCATGGCAATTTTGAAAAACAAGTCCATGGAGCGGGGCATTGTCCTGCCCGATCCGGTGCTCAGCTATGTGGCGGAGAACATCACCGCCAATGTGCGCCAGATTGAGGGTGTGGTCAATAAGATTATGGCCTTCCAGGAGCTGATGGGCGCTCAGGTGGATGTGGACAACACCCTGCGGGCGGTGCGGGACATTCTCCGCTCCAAGGAGGATTTTCTCCCCTCTGCCGACACCATCATTCAGGAGGTCGCCCGGTTCTACGACCTGGACAGCTCCGCCCTGCGGGGGCAGAGCCAAAACAAAGAGATTGCCACCGCCCGCAACGTGGCCATGTATATCATCCGGGAGATGACCCAGCTGTCCCTGGTGGAAATCGGGCAGCTCTTCGGCGGCCGCCACCACTCCACCGTCATCAACTCCATCAACCGTGTGGAGAAGAATATGAAAAACCAGCCTGAGCTGTCTGAAATCATACGGGACATCACCAACGCCGTCAATTCCGCCTACTAAGCGGCGGCGCCCTCAGGCCTCCCCAACCCCCGGAATGCGCCCCGCCCCGGGGAAACGCACAACTGTGCACCCAAGGACAGGGGGCGCCTTTTTTCTCCACAAGGTTCCACAATTCTGCGGATTGTGCTGTGAAACCCTGTGGAAATCAGCACAGCCCCCCAGGACCCTGCGCAGGCTGTGGAAAACTTGTGGAAGTTGTCGAAGCCGGGAAAACCTTGTCTCCCTAGCGCTTCCCCAGTTTTCCACAACTTCCGCCGCCCCTACTGCCTCTTCGACATATATACATCCTCTCCTCTATCCAGAGGGGAGAGAAAGGACTTCTCTATGAAATTTTCCTGTGAAAAAGCCCTTTTGCAAAATGCAGTCACCATTGCCGGCCGTGTTGTGGCTACCAAAAGCACCATTCCTGCTCTGGAAGGTGTATTGGTAGAGGCATCTGACTCCAATCTGCAAGTGAGCGGATACAATTTGGAGACCGGAATCATCACCAAACTGGAGGCCAATGTGGAACAAAGCGGCTCCATTGTCCTCTCCGCCCGGCTCTTCGGTGAAATTATCCGCAAGCTGCCCGACGATATTGTACATCTGTCCACGGAGGACACCCAAGTCCACATCACCTGTGGAGCCACCTCCTTTGACATCCTGGGCACCAGCGCCGAGGAGTACCCCGAGCTTCCCGCCGTGGACAACGGCAACCAGCTGGTGATTACCCAGAGTAATCTGCACAGCATGATCTGTCAGGTAAAATTTGCTGTTAGCACCAATGAAATCCGCCCCA
The DNA here is from genome assembly GCA_944387115.1 of uncultured Oscillospiraceae bacterium. Taxonomy (GTDB): domain Bacteria; phylum Bacillota; class Clostridia; order Oscillospirales; family Oscillospiraceae; genus Enterenecus. Next base: position 63,011 of record CALXDR010000002.1, on the reverse strand, counting down.
TCCTCACCGGCGCCCTCTTTGAGGTGTCCGAGCGCAACCTCACCATTGTGGCGGTGGACGGCTACCGCCTGGCCCTGCGCCGGGAAGCATTTCTCAGCAAGAAGGGAGCGCCTGCTTTCTCCTTTGTGGTGCCTGGAAGCTCCCTGGGCGAGGTGGAAAAAATTTGCTCCGACTCGGAGGAAGAGGTGTCCATCACTGAGGGCAGCCGCCACATCACCTTCCGCATTGGCGACACCCTGCTGGTGTCCCGCCGTTTGGAGGGAGAATTTGTAAACTACCGCCAGACCATCCCCCAGAACAACGAGATTTCTCTGGAGGTGGAAACTGCCGCCCTCCAGCGCTCCATCGACCGCGCCTCCCTGATGATCAACGAGAAGCTGAAAAGCCCGTTGCGCTGCACCTTTGGGGACGGCAACCTGGACATCACTTCCCGCAGTGCCATCGGCACCGCCTTTGACCGATGCCCCATCACGGGTAACGGCAACGGTCTGGTGATTGGCTTCAACAACCGCTTTTTGATGGATGCTGTCCGTTCCGCACCGGCAGAACGGGTCCACATGGAGCTGAACACCGCCACCTCCCCCTGCCTGATTACCCCGGTGGAGGGCGAGCCGGACAACTTTTTGTACCTTGTCGTACCTCTTCGACTGAAAGCGGGGGAATAAGCACATGACGGAAGCACGCATTGCCATTACAACAGAATTCATCAAGCTGGACGCCCTGCTCAAGTTCGCCAATGTGGCAGCCACCGGCGGGGAGGCCAAGGCCATCATTCAGGATGGGCAGGTGCAGGTCAACCACCAGGTGTGCACCATGCGGGGCAAGAAAATCCGCCCCGGTGACCGGGTGGAGGTGGGCGGGGAGATTGCCCTGCTGGTGGAATGATTGTCCGTGGTATCACGCTGGACTTTTTCCGCAATTATCTGCACTTTGAGGCCAAGTTTGACCCCAGAGTAAACATTATTGTGGGGGAAAATGCCCAGGGAAAGACCAACCTTCTTGAGGCCATCGGGTATCTCTCCTCCGCCTCCTCCCATCGGGCACGCTATGACCGGGAGCTGATTCAGCTGGGGGTAGACCGGGCCTTTGTCCAGGGCGTGATTGACAGCCGGGGCCGGGAAATCACCCTAGAGGCCCAGCTCACCAGGGGGGCGCGCCGCCAGCTGCTGGCCAATGGCGTGCGCCTGCGCACCCTGGCGGAGCTGTCGGGGCTGCTGCAGACGGTGCGCTTTTGTCCGGAGGACCTCTATCTCATCCGGGAGGGGGCCGTGGTGCGCCGGCGCTTTTTGGACGACTGCATTGGTCAGCTGCGCCCCCGGTATGCCCAGGCGATGTCAGAGTATCGGAAGCTGCTGGAAAGCAAAACCCGCATTTTAAAGGATTGGGAGGAGAAGCCCTCCCTGCTGGACACTCTGGACGACTTCTCCCTGAGAATGGCCCAATGGGGGGCCATTCTCATCCACTACCGTGCCCACTTCATCAAACGCCTGCGGGAGACTGCCCCCGCCATCCACGCAGATTGCTCGGGAGGGCGGGAGAGGCTGTCCCTGCACTACCACACGGTGTCCGCCGTTGCAGACCCCGAGGCGCCCCCCAAGGAGCTGCTCCCCCAGCTGCTGGCCCATCAGGAGGCCCACCGGAAGGCAGAGTTGGACAGCCGCTCCTGCCTGTCCGGGCCCCATAAGGACGACTTGGTGGTGGAGATTGACGGGCAGCCCGCCAAGACCTTTGCCTCCCAGGGTCAGACCCGCACGGCGGCGCTGGCCCTCAAGCTGGCGGCCAGGGATATTTTCTACCAGGATGTGGGGGAATGGCCGGTGCTCCTGCTGGACGATGTTCTCTCCGAGCTGGATGCCCGGCGGCAGGAGTTCGTCCTCAACCGCATTGTGGATGGGCAGGTGTTCATCACCTGCTGCGAGGAGGAAAAGCGGGAGCTGCTGCGCCAGGGGGCGGTGTTCCACATCTCCGGAGGGGCGTTGGTATGAAGGGCCGGTATTTGCACTTGGGGCAGTGGGTGATGGTGCCCGCCGACACCATTTTGGGGATTTTTGATTTGGATAACACCACTTGGTCCTTCCGCACCCGCCAGTTTCTGGAGCAGGCGGAGGAGGCGGGGGAAGTGGTGATGGTGGGGGAGGATTTGCCCCGCTCCTTCGTCTTGTGTCAGCAGGGGGCGCAGCGGCAGAGGGTGTACCTCTCCCAGCTGAATACAACAACCCTGCGCCGCCGGGCGGAGCAGGACCGATTTGAATGAGGAGGAAGGGACTATGCACGAAACCAAATGGCTTTGGCAGGATCGGAAGCGGCATTTGGGGCTTCCCATCAGCTTTACAAAGTACAGCCTGAGTGAAAACCGTCTGTTCCGGCAGACGGGGCTGCTCAACCTGAAGGAGGAGGAAGTGCTCCTCTACCGGGTGCGGGATTTGGAACTGACCCGCTCCCTGTGGCAGAGAATTTTTGGCGTGGGAACGGTGTGCGTCCATTCCTCGGATAAGACCTCCCCCCACCTGGACCTGGTGAATGTGCGCCAGCCCCAGCAGGTCAAAGAGGCCATCTATGAGGCGGTGGAGCGGGCCAAGGACGCCCGGCGCATCCGGGCCACAGAGCTGCTGGAGGATGGGGAGGACGACGCGGTCGATGGGTGTGATTTCCCCGGTCGGTAATGGGCGGGGGGTGCCCTTTGGGCATCTGGTTTGACAATAGCAATCGGAGGAACACAGAATATGTCTGAAACTATGGAACACAACGCCACCTTGGTGGAACACGAATACGGCGCCTCGGAAATTCAGGTGCTGGAGGGGCTGGAGGCGGTGCGCAAGCGGCCGGGTATGTACATCGGCTCCACCTCTGCGTCCGGCCTGCACCACCTGGTGTATGAGATTGTGGACAACGCCATTGACGAGGCCCTGGCAGGATACTGTGACAAAATCACGGTGGAGATTCTGGAGGGAAACTGCATCCGGGTGACGGACAACGGGCGGGGCATCCCTGTGGACATCCAGCCCCAGACGGGGCGGCCTGCCCTGGAGGTGGTGTACACTGTGCTCCACGCCGGCGGCAAGTTCGGCGGCGGCGGCTACAAGGTGTCCGGCGGCCTGCACGGCGTGGGCGCCAGCGTGGTAAACGCCCTGTCCCAGTGGCTGGAGGTGCGGGTGCACAAGAACGGGAACATCTACGAGATGAAGTTCTCCCGGGGGAGCATTACCCAGGAAATGCGCATCGTAGGCACCACGGACCACACAGGCACCGAGGTTGTGTTCCAGCCTGACCCGGAGATGTTTGAGGAAACTGTGTATGACTATGCTGTGCTCCACAAGCGAATGCAGGAGCAGGCCTTTCTCAACGCCGGGGTGCACATTGTCATGGCAGACCGCAGAAGCGGCCAGGAGCAGGAGGAGAGTATGTGCTATGAGGGGGGCATCCGGGAGTTTGTCACCTTCATCAACCGCAACAAGACGCCGCTGCACCAGGATGTCATCTATATGTCCGGCTCCCGGGAGGACTCCATGGCAGAGGTGGCGCTGCAGTACAACGACAGCTACAACGAGATTATCGTGTCCTTTGCCAACAATGTGCACACCCCCGAGGGCGGTATGCACGAGGAGGGCTTCAAGCGCGCCCTCACCACGGTGCTCAACGCCTATGGGCGGAGCAAGGGCATCCTGAAGGGGGAGGAAAAGGTATCCGGCGAGGACTGCCGGGAGGGCTTGACCTGCGTCATTTCCGTCAAGCTCACCGAGGCGCAGTTTGAGGGGCAGACCAAGGCCAAGCTGGGCAACAGTGAAATCCGCACCCTGGTCAATGCCATCGTGTCTGAAAAGCTGGAAATCTACCTGGAGGAGAACCCCGCCGTGGGACGGGCCATTTTGGAGAAGGCCCTCACCGCCAACCGGGCCCGTGAGGCCGCCCGCAAGGCACGGGAATCCATCCGCCGCAAGACCGCCCTGGGCGGGGCGGCCATGCCCGACAAGCTGCGGGACTGCAACGAGAACAACCCCGAGCTCACCGAGCTGTATATCGTCGAGGGCGACTCCGCAGGCGGCTCTGCCACCCAGGGCCGGGACAGCCGTTTTCAGGCCATTCTCCCCCTGTGGGGTAAAATGCTCAACGTGGAGAAGGCCCGTGCAGATAAGGTGTACGGCAACGACAAGCTGCTCCCCGTGATTACCGCCCTGGGGGCAGGCATTGGCGAGGAGTTTGACGTGTCCAAGCTGCGCTACCACAAGGTGGTCATTATGGCCGATGCCGACGTGGACGGCGCCCACATCCGCACCCTGCTGCTCACCTTCTTCTTCCGGTTTATGCGCCCCCTCATTGAGCAGGGCTATGTGTACTCCGCCGTGCCCCCGCTGTTTAAGCTCACCCGGGGCAAGACCACCCGTCTGGCCTTCTCTGAGGAGGAGCGGGATAAAATCTCCGCCGAGCTGCGGGGGGACAATCCCAACGCCAAGGTGGACATCAGCCGCTTCAAGGGTCTGGGTGAGATGAACCCCCAGGAGCTTTGGGAGACTACCATGGACCCCGAGCACCGCACGCTGCGCCGCATTACCCTGGACGACGCTGTGCTGGCCGACGAGGTATTCACGGTGCTGATGGGGGAAAAGGTAGAGCCCCGCAAGGAGTTTATTGAGCGCAACGCCAAGTATGCGGTAAACCTGGACTACTAAGGCCATCCACCACGAAGGAGAAAAAGATCATGTCGAAAAAACCCCAATATGATCCGGAGGAAATCCGATTTCCCAACCAGCGGATTGAAATTTCCCCGCTGGTGCCGGAGATGGAGAAATCCTATATTGAATACGCCATGTCCGTCATCGTGGGCCGGGCACTGCCCGATGTGCGTGACGGCTTAAAGCCGGTGCACCGCCGCATTCTCTACTCCATGTACGAAAGCGGCTTGACCCATGACAAGCCCTTCAAGAAGTCGGCCACCTGCGTGGGCGATGTGCTGGGTAAGTACCACCCCCATGGCGACGCCTCGGTATACGACGCCCTGGTGCGCCTGGCGCAGGACTTCTCCATGCGCTATATGCTGGTGGATGGGCACGGAAACTTCGGCTCGGTGGACGGAGACCCCCCGGCAGCCTACCGTTACACGGAGGCGCGCCTGTCCAAGCTCTCCGACGAGATGCTCCGGGACATTGAGAAGGACACCGTGGACTGGGAGGCCAACTTTGACGAGAGCCGTCAGGAGCCCAAGGTGCTCCCCTCCCGCTTCCCCAACCTGCTGGTCAACGGCTCCAGCGGCATTGCCGTGGGTATGGCCACTAACATTCCTCCCCACAATATGCGGGAGGTGATTGACGCCACCATCTGCGTGCTGGACAACCCGGAGGCCACGCTCTCCGACCTGATGGAGCACGTGAAAGGCCCCGATTTCCCCACCCGGGCCATGATTATGGGCCGTTCCGGCATTCGTGCCGCCTACGCCACCGGCCGGGGCCGTGTGACCATTCGTGCCCGCCATGAGCTGGAGGAGTTCGGCAAGGACCGCACCCGCATTGTCATCACGGAAATCCCCTACCAGGTCAACAAGCGTATGCTGATCAAGAGCATGGCCGAGCAGGTGGAGGACAAGCGGCTGGAGGGCATTTCGGATATTCGGGACGAGTCTGACCGCAACGGTATGCGCATTGTCATTGAGCTCAAGCGGGATGCCAATCCCCAGGTGCTCCTCAACCGGCTGTTTGCCCAGACCCAGCTCCAGACCACCTTTGCGGTGAATATGCTGGCCCTGGTGGAGTCGGGGGGCAAGCTCCAGCCCCGCATTCTCTCGCTGCGCCACATTTTGGACGAGTACATTGCCCACCAGGAGCAGGTGCTGGTGCGCCGTACCCAGTACGATCTGCGCAAGGCCCAGGAGCGGGCCCATCTGCTCAGCGGTCTGCTCATTGCCCAGGACAACATTGATGAGGTCATCCGCATCATCCGCAGCAGCTACGACGATGCCAAGGCGCGCCTGTGCCAGCGCTTCGGGCTGGATGAGGTGCAGGCCCAGGCCATTTTGGATATGCGCCTGAAGGCCCTTCAGGGACTGGACCGGGAGAAGCTGGAGGCGGAGTTCCAGGAGCTCCAGGCGCGCATTGCCTACTACCAGCAGCTGCTGGGCGACCAGGCCATGCTGCGGGGTGTGCTCAAGGAAGAGCTGATTGCCATTCGGGACAAGTATGGAGATGAGCGTGTCACCGAAATCCAGGATGTGGAGGACGAGCTGGACATCGAGGACCTGATTGAGGAGGAGCAGTGCGTGTTCACCCTCACCCAGGCCGGCTATCTCAAGCGCACCCCGGTGAGCGAGTATGCGGCCCAGTCCAAGGGCGGCATGGGCAAGCGGGGGATGACCACCCGGGAGGAGGACTATGTGGTGGACGTCTTCACCGCCTCCACCCATGACTACCTGCTCTTCTTCACCGACACCGGCAAGGTGTACCGCAAGAAGGGCTACCAGATTCCCCAGGCGGGCAAGACTGCCAAGGGCACCAACATTGTAAACATCCTCCAAGTGGAGCAGGGGGAGAAAATCCAGACCATGGTGCACTTCCGCCAGCTGTCCCAGGAGGAGGAAGAGTACCTGTTCATGGTCACCCGCAAGGGCACGGTCAAGCGCCTGGAGGTGTCCAGCCTGCGCAACATCCGGGCCAGCGGCATCCGGGCGCTCAATCTGGACGAGGGCGACCAGCTCATGGCGGTGCTCCAGACCAACGGCAGCCAGGATGTGCTGCTGGCCACCCACAACGGCCAGGCCATCCGCTTCCCCGAGGACAAGGTGCGGCCTATGGGGCGCACAGCTGTGGGTGTACGGGGCATCCAGCTGCGGGAGGACGATTATGTGGTGGGCGCCGGTGTGGTGCAGCCGGGCAAGGCCCTGCTGGCCATTACAGCCCACGGCTACGGCAAGCGCACCGATTTGGAGGAGTACCGGGTGACCAACCGGGGCGGCGTGGGTATCCGCAACTATATGGTCACCGAAAAGACTGGCCCTGTTGTGGGGGTCAAGGTGGTGGACGGCAGCGAGGATCTGCTGCTGGTCACCCAGTCTGGCATCCTCATCCGCACCGCAGTGGACAGCATCCGCGCCGCAGGGCGTGCAACCCAGGGCGTGATTGTCATGCGCTTTAAGGAGGAGGGGGATCAGGTGATTTCCCTGGCTCTGGCGGAGCGTGAGGAGCGCAGCGCTGAGGGGGAGCAGGCAGAGGAGCCGGCCACCTGAGCGGCGATTGTGGAAAACTGTGTGGAAGATGTTGAAGTTGGTTGAAGTCTAAAAAATAAGACGAAAAACCATGGAAACATTGGAAAACTCAGATAAACTTATCCGAATAGATTGGGAAAACAATGCGGGCGCACTGACTGATGCGCCCGCATTGCGCCCCTCATTGTGGAAGGGAGGAGCCATGAAAACTGTGACCCTATACACCGACGGCGCCTGTTCGGGCAACCCTGGGCCGGGGGGCTGGGGGGCCATCCTCATGTATGGCCCCCACCAGAAGGAGCTGTGCGGCGGGGAGGAGAACACCACCAACAACCGCATGGAGCTCACAGCGGTGATTCGGGGTCTGGAGGCCCTCACCGAGCCCTGCCGGGTGGAGCTGTATTCCGACTCCAAGTATGTCATTGATGCCCTGGATAAGGGGTGGGCCAGGGGTTGGAAGGCCCGGGGGTGGGTGAAGTCGGACAAAAAGCCCGCCCTCAACGCCGACCTGTGGGAGCAGCTGCTGGCTCTGTGCGACCGGCATCAGGTGCAGCTGCACTGGGTAAAGGGGCACGCCAGCAATCCCTACAACAACCGGTGTGATGAATTGGCCGTCAGCCAGTGGCGCAAGCGCAAGGGGGACGGGGCATGAAGATTCTGGTGACAGGCTTTAAGCCCTTTGGGGGAGAACGCATCAACCCCTCTGAGGAGGTGGTGCGCCGTCTGCCCGCCGCCCTGGGCGGGGTGGAGCTGGTCTCCCTCATCCTCCCAGTGGAGCGCAGGGAGAGCGTGGCGCAGGCTGCCCAGGCCATCCGCACCCACCGTCCCCAGGCGGTTGTGTCCATTGGGCAGGCCGGGGGGCGCAGTGCAGTCACTGTGGAGCGGGTGGCAATCAACCTGGACGACTTCTCCATACCCGACCAGAAGGGAGAGCAGCCCCGGGGGGAGCCGGTGGCGGCGGAGGGACCGGACGCCTACCTGTGCCGTCTGCCGGTGGAGGAGATGGTGGGGGCCATCCGTGCCCGGGGGGTGCCCGCCGCCCTTTCCCTGAGTGCGGGGACCTATGTGTGCAACCACCTGATGTACGCTGTATGCCACCTGATGGCCCGGGAACTGCCCCAGGCCATGGGCGGTGGATTCATCCACATCCCCTACCTGCCTCAGCAGGTACTGGATAAGCCCCAGCAGCCCAGCATGACGCTGGAGCAGTCCCTCCTGGGGGTGGAGGCGGCGCTGGAGGCACTGGCCTCCGGCATGGCGTAAACGTTCCACATCTTCCGTGGAAATTGTGCAACCTTTTGCCGGGCAGATGGGAACATCCCAGGGCATTCGGCTGAAAATCGTAAAAAAGGACCGGTGTGGACAAAACTTGTCCACACCGGTCCTTGCTTTTGTGGAAGCGGGGGGATTACTCGCCCTGCGCCTGCTCCTGCTGGGTGCACAGGATGTTCAGCTCCTCCAACTGCTTGGGGTCTACAAAGGAGGGAGCGCCCATCATCAAATCCTGGGCGTTTTTGTTCATGGGGAAGGGGATGATTTCCCGGATGGACTCCTCGCCCGCCAGGAGCATCACCATGCGGTCCACACCGGGGGCAATGCCGGCGTGGGGGGGCGCGCCGTAGGTAAAGGCGTTGTACATGGCGGGGAACTTGCCCTTCACATCCTCCTCACCCAGGCGCACCAGCTGGAAGGCCTCCAGCATAATCTCCGGGTCGTGGTTACGCACAGCGCCGGAGGAGAGCTCCACGCCGTTGCACACCAGGTCGTACTGGAAGGCGGTGATGGTGAGGGGGTCTACCTCGCCCCGTGCGGCCTTCTGCAAAACTGCCAGCCCGCCGTTGGGCATGGAGAAGGGGTTGTGGCAGAACTCCAGCTGGCCGGATTCCTCCCCCATCTCGTACATGGGGAAGTCCACAATCCAGCAGAACTCGTACTTCTCCTTGTCCATGTGGTTGGGGCAGAAGGCGCCCAGCTTGCTGCGCAGCACGCCGGCGGTCTTTTGGGCGGCCAGGAGGGGGCCGCAGGTGAGGCCCACAAAGGTGTTGGGCTTCAGGCCCAGGCGCTGGATGGTGTCCGCCTTCTTCTCCGGGTCTTGCAGGAACTTGGAGATGCCGCCCACCAGCTCGCCCTGCTCGTCCATGCGGAACCAGTAGGCCTTGCGGCCGGACTGCACCTCCACCTCGGCGCACAGCTGGTCAATCTGTTTGCGGGTGCCTGCAAAGTCGGAGACCACAATGGCCTTGACAACACCCTCGGCAAAGGCGGGGAAGCCGCAGTCGTTCATCAGGTTGGTGGCGTCCTGCACGGTGAGGTCAATGCGCAAATCCGGCTTGTCCGAGCCGTACATCTCCATGGCGTCACGGTAGGGAATGCGGCGGAAGGGGGCGGAGGAGGCGGTGTTGTAGGTGCCGTATTTGGCGAAAATGGGGGGGAGCACCCGCTCCAGCACGGAGAACACATCCTCCTGGTCGGCAAAGGCCATCTCCATGTCCAGCTGGTAGAACTCGCCGGGGGAGCGGTCGCCGCGGGCGTCCTCGTCCCGGAAGCAGGGGGCAATCTGGAAGTACTTATCAAAGCCGGAGGCCATCAGCAGCTGCTTGAACTGCTGGGGGGCCTGGGGCAGGGCGTAGAACTTGCCCGGATGCTTGCGGGAGGGAACCAGGTAGTCCCGTGCCCCCTCGGGGGAGGAGGCGGTGAGGATGGGGGTGGTAATCTCCAAAAAGCCCTCTGCCTGCATGGCGGCGCGGAGGGCTGCAACCACCTGGCAGCGCAGGACGATGTTCCGCTTGACCTCGGGGTTGCGCAGGTCGAGATAGCGGTACTTCAGACGCTGGCTCTCATCGGCCTCACGGCTGCGGTTGATGGGGAAGGGCAGCTCGTTGTGGCGGCAGCGGCCCAGCACGGTGATGGTGTCGGGCACCACCTCAATGTCCCCGGTGGGCTGTTTGGGGTTCTTGCTGTCCCGCTCCCGCACCACGCCGGAAATCTGGAGGGTGGATTCCTTGTTCAGTCCCTTGAGGGTGGCAATCTGCTCCTCACGCTCCAGCACCACCTGGGTGGTGCCGTAGAAGTCCCGGAGCACCACAAAGGCCAGGGACTGGCCCACCTCTCTCAGGTTCTCCAAAAAGCCGGCCAGGGTGACGCTCTGGCCCACATGCTCCAGGCGCAGCTCGCCGCAGGAGTGGGTACGATGGGAATTGCGAATTTGACTCATGTTCATCAGCTCCAGCTTGGTAGTTTTAGATTGGGGTACGGCTCAGTGCTCACGGATGAGGGGCAGCTCCCGGCAGGTGGCCAGTGCGGCCTGGATGTGGGCAATGGCCTGGGCAGCGGGGAGGGTCTCCTGGGCGCCGTCGGCCATATTCTTAATGGAAACTGCCTGCTTCTGCACCTCGTCCTCCCCCAAAAACGCCACAAAGGGAATGCGCAGCTTGTCGGCATAGCTCATTTTGGCCTTAAACTTTTTGGCCTCCGTGTAGAGCTGGGCACGGATGCCCGCCTGGCGCAGCTGGGTGGCAAAGGTGATGGCGGGGGCCAAATCCTCGGTCATGGGCAGGACCAGCACATCGGCAGGGGCGGTGGGCAGCTCGGGGTTGAGCAGACCCTGCTCATTGAGCACATAGAACAGGCGGGTCACGCCGATGGAAATGCCCACGCCGGGCAGCTGCTTGTCGGTGTAGTAGGCCGCCAGGTTGTCATAGCGTCCGCCGGAGCAGATAGAGCCGATTTCCGGGTGGTCCAGCATGAGGGTTTCGTACACGGTGCCGGTGTAGTAGTCCAGGCCGCGGGCAATGGTGAGGTCCACGGCAAAGTGCTCCTCGGGCACGCCGAAGGCGGACAGATAGTGCACCACCGTGTTCAGCTCGTCCAGGCCCTCGTCCATCAAGGAGCTGCGCCCCCGGTAGTCCTCCAGGGCGCTCAAAACCTGGGTGTTGGAGCCCTGGATGGAGATGAAGGCGAGCACAGCGTCTGCCTGGGTCTCAGACAGCCCCACCTCGGGCGCAGTGAGCAGCTCCCGCACCTTCGCTGCGCCGATTTTGGCCAGCTTGTCCACGATGCGCATAATCTCCCCCGCCTGCTCAGACAGGCCCAGGGTCTCGTAGAAACCGCTGAGAATCTTCCGGTTGTTCACCTGGATTCTAAACCGGCGCAGGCCCATGCGGGTGAAGGTCTGGTAAATAATCGACGGGATTTCCGCCTCGTTGATGATGTCCAGCTTGCCGTCCCCGATGATGTCGATGTCCGCCTGGTACAGCTCACGGAAGCGGCCCCGCTGGGGGCGCTCGCCCCGGTATACCTTGCCAATCTGGAAACGGCGGAAGGGGAAGGACAGGTCGGCATAGTGCAGCGCCACATACTTTGCCAGGGGAACGGTGAGGTCAAAGCGGAGGGAGAGGTCATTGTCCCCCTTGAGAAAGCGGTAGATCTGCTTTTCCGTCTCGCCGCCCGCCTTGGCCAGCAGTACCTGGCTGGACTCAATCACCGGGGTGTCCAGGGGGGTAAAGCCGTAGAGGGCGTAAGTGTCTCGGAGGATGGAGAACAGCTGCTCCATCTGCTGCTGGGGCGCAGGAAGCAGCTCCATAAAGCCCGAAAGGGTGCGGGGTTTCTCTTTTGCCATAGGTACAACTCCTTTGTGTGAAAATAAGAAATGCCCTCAGCCCATAGCCATGGGACGAGAGCATTGCAATGCAATCCTTCGTGGTGCCACCCAAGTTCGGCGGGGGATGGACCCCCGCCCTTTTGCCTTCTGGTGCGGGAAGGAAACCGGCCTGTTTCCAGGCCCGCTCAACCGGTGTCCTTCCCCACTCCCGTGCCGTCAGCGCTCTCAGCCTTGGTGCGCTGTTCTCTGTCCGGCGGTGAGCCGGTACTCTCCGGCGTCCTTGCGGCGTTTGGTTGTGTGTTACACCTTCAGCGGTGTGCTGGGCTTGATCAGCTCACGCCAGCTCAAATCTCCCCGGGCCAGGCCGTGGATGAGCATTTCCGCTGTGGCGGCGTTGGTGGCGAAGGGCACATTGTGCTGGTCGCACAGGCTGGTGATATAGTGCAAATCCTGATCCAGCTCGTCCGAGTTGGGGTCGTTGAAGAAGAGCACCATGTCAATTTCGTCGTAGGCGATGCGGGCGCCAATCTGCTGGCTGCCCCCATGGGCATGGGTGAGGAAGAGCTGCACCGGCAGACCGGTGGCCTCCGCCACCAGCTTGCCCGTGCGGCTGGTGGCACACACCGTATGCTTGGAGAGGATGCCGCAGTAGGCAATGCAGAACTGCACCATCAGCTCCTTCTTATTGTCATGGCTCATCAGGGCAATATTCATGAAGAACCGTCCTTTCTATCACAATCAGCGGATACGAAGCAGGGGGACCCTCTGGCCCAGCAGACGCCGGGCGATGTTGAGGTAAGCGGGGGCAGCGCCCCGATGGCTCATCAGCACCAGGGGAACTCCGGCGGCGGCAGCCATGGTCACGGTCTGGTCCTCGGGCACCACCCCCAGCAGGGGCAGACCCGCCATGTCCATGGCGTTGTCAATGGAAGTGCGCAGCTTGTCCATCAGCTTGGGCTGCACCCGGTTGACCACCAGATGCAATTCGGGAATCCGGCCAATCAGCTGGGATATGGCACGCTGGGCATCCCGCAGGGCGGCGGGCTCGGTGGCAGATACCACAATCACCCGGTCTGCCGCAGCCATGGCCAGCTGAAATCCCTCCCCCAATCCGGCGGGAGAATCCATGAGGACGAAGTCAAAGCAATCCTTGGCCTCTGCGATGAGGCGGCGAAAGTCTGCCTGATTGAGGTGCTCCAGACTCAGCGGGGCGGTGAGCAGGTACAGCCCCTGAATGTCCGGGTGCTCCACTGCGGCCGTGGACAGGGTGGCATGGCACTCCATGACATCACGAAAATCCATCAGGGCCCGGTCAGACAGACCCAGGGACAAGTCCAGGTTGCGCAGGCCGATATCCAGGTCTACGCACAGCACCCGCCGGCCCAATGCGGCCAGACAGGCGGATACCCCGGCGGTGAGGGAGGTTTTTCCCGTGCCGCCCTTGCCCGATGTAATCATGATGGAAGTACCCATGGGTATCTCCTCCTCATTCCTCTGTATCGTATCACAAACCGAGGGAGTTGGCAACAAAAAATTGCCTAAAACCCCTGGGAGCCAAGGGAAAGCCCTGCAACAGGGCGGGGTTACAGGGGGCTTTTCTGCATTTTGGCCCAGCGGCGGGGGTATTTTGCGGGGGTAGGGGCCACCTTACGAATGACGACCACCCGGTGAGTCACCTGGGTGTGGGGGATGGTGTAGTCGTGGCAGCCCACCACCTCGCCGCCCAGGGCACGGATGGCGCCCTCAGCCTGTTCCAGCTCCTGCTGGCACTCCACCGACTTCATGGCCAGAAAGCGCCCGCCCACCTTGACCAGCGGCAGGCACAGCTCGGCCAGCAGCCGCAGGTCAGCCACGGCCCGTGCGGTGGCCACATCAAACTGCTCCCGGAGGGCGGGGTCCTGCCCCGCCTCCTCCGCCCGGCAGTGGAGGGTCGTCAGACCTTCCAGCCCCAGGTCTACTCCCACCTGAGCCAGCCAGTCCAGCCGCTTTTGCAGGCTGTCCAGCAGGGTGACAGAGAGGGTGGGGCAGAGGATTTTCAGCACCATGCCGGGGAACCCTGCTCCGGTGCCCACATCCACCAGGGTATGTCCGGGCAGCTGGGCGCACTCCAGCAGGGGGGCGCAGTCCAGCATATGCAGGGTGGCCACATCCTTGGGCTGGGTAATGGCGGTGAGGTTCATCACCTGGTTTTGCTGGATGAGGGCGTGCCCGTACGCTTCCAGCTGGCGGGCGGCCTGGGCGGGGATGTCCTGGGACAGCCCCAGTGTCTCCAGCCCGCTTGCAATCCATTCATACATTGGCATTCACCTCAATTGCCCCCGGTGAGGGCGGAAATCAGAGCAGGTACCCCCGTAGCCAGACCCAGCGCCATGGCGGCCACGCCCACCGCCGCCACCAACAGGGTGAGGGGGAGGGAGGCGGCGCCCTTGCACCGGCGGTACACGGCAATGACCACCGAGGCTGCCGCCACCGGAATCAGGAGCAGCGGGAAGGTGCCGGGGAGGGTTTTGCCTCCGGTGTAGATGGAGTAGCAGGTGACGAACATCAGGCAGAGCATATACACAATGCCGGTCCAGGCCGCCGTGCGCTGCTCAAAGGAGGCGGAGGCGGGGCGCTCCTCCTGGGAGGGCGTGTGGGGCAGTTCCTGCGGGGGCATCAGCGACCCTCCTTAAGCAGGTCCCGAATCTCCATGAGCAGCTTCTCCTCATTGGAGGGTTCGGGGGGCGGGGGCGGAGTGTCCTCCTGCTTGGGCTTTGCCAGGGACATGGCCTTGTTCACCGCCCGGACAATGCAGAACACCACCAGAGCCAGAATCAAAAAGTTGATGACAGCGGAGAGGAAGCTGCCGTAGTTGAGCATATTGGGGGCAGCGTCCTCCGCCACGGGGAACAGGGTGGGGAGCATCACGCTCATGGTGGAGAAGTCCACGCCGCCCAGGAAGATGGATACGATGGGCATGATGATGTCGTTGGTGAGGGAGGTGGTGATGTTGGAGAAGGCGCCGCCGATGATGACGCCCACCGCCAGACCCAGCACATTGCCCCGGTTGATAAAGGACTTAAACTCTTCAAAAAACTTTTTCACAAAAACACACCTCGTAGATGTTCTCTCTGGAGAGGGGATTCTGGGCTTCTCTTAGTGCTTGGGGGTGAGCACACTCTGGCCGCCCATATAGGGGCGGAGCACAGGGGGGATGTTCACCGAGCCGTCCGCCTGGAGGTTGTTCTCCAGGAAGGCAATGAGCATCCGGGGGGGCGCCACCACAGTGTTGTTGAGGGTGTGGGGCAGATAGGTGCCGTTCTCCCCCTTCACACGCATTTTCAGGCGGCGGGCCTGGGCGTCGCCCAAATTGGAGCAGGAACACACCTCGAAGTACTTCTGCTGGCGGGGAGACCAGGCCTCGATGTCGCAGGACTTTACCTTCAGGTCGGCCAGGTCGCCGGAGCAGCACTCCAGCTGGCGCACGGGAATGTCCAGAGAACGGAACAGTTCAACGGAGTAGCGCCACATCTTCTCGTACCACGCCATAGAATCCTCCGGCTTGCACACCACGATCATCTCCTGCTTCTCGAACTGATGAATGCGGTACACGCCCCGCTCCTCAATGCCGTGGGAGCCCTTCTCCTTGCGGAAGCAGGGGGAGTAGGAGGTGAGGGTGTGGGGCAGGCTGTCCTCGGGGATGATTTGGTCAATGTACTTACCAATCATGGAGTGCTCGCTGGTGCCGATGAGGTAGAGGTCCTCGCCCTCAATCTTGTACATCATGGCGTCCATATCCGTCTGGCTCATCACGCCCTCCACCACGTTGCCGTGAATCATGAAGGGGGGGATGCAGTAGGTGAAGCCCTTGTCAATCATGAAGTCCCGGGCGTAGGCCAGCACGGCGGAGTGGAGGCGGGCAATGTCGCCCATGAGGTAGTAGAAGCCCGCACCGGACACCCGTCCGGCGGAATCCAAATCCACACCGTCAAACCGCTCCATAATCTGCGTGTGGTAGGGAATCTCGTAGCCGGGGGTCACCGCCTCGCCAAAGCGCTCCACCTCCACATTGCTCTCATCGTCGGGGCCGATGGGGACGGAGGGGTCAATCATCTGGGGAATGACCAGCATAATCTGGCGCAGCTCCTGGGCCAGCTGACCCTCCAGCTCCTCCAGCTGGGCCAGGCGCTCGGCGTTTGCCTTTACCTGGGCCTTCACTGCCTCGGCCTCCTCCAGCTTGGAGGGGTCCTTTTTGGCCTGACCCATGAGCATGCCCACCTGCTTGGAGAGGGCGTTGCGGGAGGCGCGCAGGGTATTGGCCTCGGTCATTGCCTCACGATTCTGGCGGTCCAGCTCAATGACCCGGTCCACCAGAGGGAGCTTCTCCTCCTGAAACTTCTTGCGGATGTTTTCCTTGACAGCTTCGGGGTTCTCACGGATAAATTTAATGTCCAGCATGGTATATCACCTATTCTCTAATTTATAGTGGAGTATGTTTCACGTGAAACATGGAGAATCGTTGGGGCGCATCAGGGGAGGAGGGCTACGAAACGGTCAAAGTCCGCCTGCTCCAGGTGTCCCCCATCCAGCAGCTGCTGGGCAATCTCCCGGAACCGCTTGGACAGGTTAAACTGGGTGGTTACCTCACCTGCGGTCTTTTCCGCCTGGTGGACGGGGAAGGTCTTTCCAGACTGGGACAGCTCAATGAGATAGGCGGCGCAGTCGGCGGGGCGGTTTTCCCGCAGCATGGTTTCCGCCAGGTTGAGGCTGTCCAGGGCCGCCAGCTGGGCGGCGTAGTTTTCACTCTGGGCATTGAGCTCACCCTGGGCCTGGGTCAGATTTTCCTTGGTCTGGTCCAGGCTGTTTTTCAGGTTCTCCAGCTGATCCTCCAGGTCGTTGAGCTGGGCGTGGAGGGCCTGGTTGCCCAGGGTCAAGTCGTTGAGGGATTCCTGCTGCTGCTGGGAGCTCTGCTCCAAAACCTGGTTGTTGCGCTGCTGAATGAGATAGGCCATGAGCAGCAGGCAGAAGGCGGCGGCAAACAGGATGGTCAGGTAGATGGCCACCGAGGATTTTCCCTTGGCGGGATTGGCGGGCTTACTGGGGGGAGCAGAGGGAGCGTCGTGTACGGTGCTCTCCTGCTCCTCCAGCTGGGACTGGTCGTTGTGGTTCATTGGGACTCCTCCTTTGTGTGTGCTGTGGACGGAATTGAGCCCAGCAAATCCAGGAGGGTATTCAAATCATCCATGTTGTAAAACTCCAACTCTAAGGTTCCTTTTTTCCGGCCGGTGGTGATGCTCACCTTGCGGCCGAACTGGCTGGACAGGGTTTTCTCCACATCCGCCAGGTACATCCGGTGCGGGTCCTCCCGCTTGGGCTTCTCCTGGGCGCTCTCCTGGGCCACGTGGAAGTGCTTTGCAGCCCCCTCCGCCTGGCGTACCGACATCCCCAGCTGGACAATGTGCTGGGCAAAGGCGGTCTGGGCAGCCTCACCCTCCACCATCAAAACAGCCCGGCCATGCCCTGCGGAGAGCTGACCTTGTATCAGCAGCTCCCGCACAGCGGGGGGGAGGGCGGTGAGCCGCAGGGCGTTTGCCACAGCGGGACGGGATTTGCCCATCCGGTGGGCAACCTCCTCCTGGGTCATGCCATAGTCGGTGAGCAGCATGAGATAGCCCTCCGCCTCCTCCATGGGATTGAGGTTTTCACGCTGGAGGTTTTCAATCAGCCCCAGCTCCATGACCTTTTTGTCGTCCGCCTCAATGACAATGGCGGGCACCTCGGACAGACCGGCCTGCTTGGCCGCCCGCCACCGGCGTTCTCCGGCAATGATCTGGTAGTACCCCGAGGAGAGCCGCCGCACGGTGAGGGGCTGAATGATGCCGTGCTCGCGGATGGACTGGGCCAAATCCGTGAGGGACTCCTCGTCAAAATATTTTCTGGGCTGGTTGAGGCCGGGCTCCACTTGGGAGATCGGCAGCAAGACGGAGCCGGATTCCTGGCTTTGCAGGGCGACATCGCCCATCAATGCACCCAGTCCCCGGCCCAATCCTTTGGCTTTTGCCATGGGATTAACCTTCCTTTCCGCACCCCCGTGGGGCGCATCCATCCGTTTCTCTTACACCTGGGCGACGGCTCCGCCGCTGCGCTGGTACACCTCCTGGGCCAACTGGCGGTAGGCCTGGGCCCCACGGGAGGAATTGTCGTAAGCGCTCACCGGCTTGCCGTGGCTGGGCGCCTCGGAGAGGCGCACATTGCGGGGGATGACCGTGGAATACACCTTGCCGGGGAAATGGCGCTTCACCTCATCGGCCACCTGAAGAGAGAGGTTGGTGCGCCCGTCGTACATGGTGAGCACAACCCCTTCCAGCTCCAGATTGGGATTCAGCGAGCGCTTGGCAAGGCGCACGGTGTACATCAGATCGGTGAGACCTTCCAGGGCATAGTATTCGCACTGCACAGGCACCAGCAGTGTGTCGGCGGCGCACAGCGCGTCCAGGGTGAGCAATTCTAGGGAGGGAGGACAGTCGATGAAAATAAAGTCGTACCGGTCCTTGACCTCCTCCAGCGCTTCCCGCAGACGGTATTCCCGCCGCTCCAGCTGAATCAGCTCCACAGTGGCGCCAGACAGGGCCTTGTTGGCAGGCACCACATCCGCCCACTTGGTGGACACGATTGCCCGGGATACGGGGGCCTGGCCCATGAGAACATCATATACGCTGGGGGAGTGGGTTTTGTCCACCCCCAGGCCGGAGGTGGCGTTGCCCTGGGGGTCAAAGTCACATACCAGCACTTTGGCGCCCAGGGCGGCCAGACCTGCTGCCAGGTTGACACAGGTGGTGGTTTTACCCACGCCGCCCTTTTGGTTGACGATTGCAATGGTTTTCCCCATAAGAGTACCCGCCTTTTCCGGCGCAAGGGGTGCGCCTGGTGTAGAAATAAATGGTTTTCCGAAAATGCATTCGGCATAGATACCATTATATCTGCTTCCACCATGGATTTCAACCTTTTTCACGGGTTTCACGGGGATGTTTCACGTGAAACATCAGGGGGATGGACGCAGCCCCGGCGGGGAGTGTGGGGAGCGGGGGGCGGGCAGTCACTTGGATATGTGAATGGTGAGGGTGATGTCGTGGTCTGTTTCCTCCCGCCCGCACTGGGCGTGTACCCCGGCAGACTGCATTGCAGCCAGGCTTTTCTGAATGGTATTGAGAAACAACCGCACGTCCCGCACCTTATAGATGGGAACTGCCCGCTTGGGCGGCGGGGCGGCGGTAAGATGCTGGATGTACTCTTCACTCTGGGCCACGTTGAGCTGGTGGCGGATGATGTGGCGTGCGGCTTTGCGCTGAAGGTCCGCACAATCCAGCCGGAGGAGGGCACGGGCGTGGCGCTCGGTGAGCTGGGCAGTGCGCAGCTCCTCAATGACATCGGGGGGGAGCTTGAGCAGACGCAGCTTGTTTGCCACCGCAGACTGGCTTTTACCCACCTGACGGGCTGCCTCCTCCTGGGAGAGGGAGCACTGCGCAATCAGCGCCTGGAGGGCTGCGGCCTCCTCCCAGATGTCCAGGTTTTCCCGCTGCACATTTTCCACCAGGGCCAGCAGGGTGGAGGTGCGCACATCCGCCTCCACCGGGAGGCAGGGGACGGTAGGCAGTCCTGCCAGCTCTGCTGCCCGCAGGCGGCGCTCTCCCGCAACCAGCTCCCAGCCCTCTGGAGTGCGGCGCACAGAGAGGGGCTGGAGAATGCCGACCTGGGCAATGGAGCGGGCCAGGTCTTCCAGAGCCTGGGGGGAAAAGGTTTTTCGGGGCTGATTGGGATTGGGGCGGATGTCCCCGGGGGGGATCTCCACCACATGGCGCTTGGGGGGTTTGAAAAATAGGGGCATAAAAAAACCGCCTCCCTTCCTGGTATGGGGGGCCTGTCCCAGGGGATGGGATGGCCTCCGGGCTTGTACCTCTTGTGTAGAGGTATCATACCATGGGGGGAGAGCGGTTTTCGTCGGAAGGGGCGGGAATCAGGCCCGTAAAAAACCTTTTCCGAAAATTTCGCTGGAGTTTGTGATAAGCATAAAGGCATGGGGGTCGATTTGCATCAGATACCGGCGCAAGGCCACAGCCTGGGGGCGGGAAAGGGCTGTTAAAATAACCCATTTCTCCTGGTGGGAATAGGCGCCCTCGGCCTCCCAAAATGTGGCGGATCTGTGGAGGGTGCCGGTGATAAACTGGCACACCTCCTTCGGACAGGAGGTGACCAGCATAAAGCTCTTGCGCCGGTTGAGGGACTCAATCACAGAATCCACCAGCACCGACTTGAGCAGCAGACCCAGCACAGAGTACAGTCCGCTCTCCGGGCCAATGAGCACCAGGGGTGCGGCGGCAATGATGACGTCCACACACAGCAGGGCAGTGCCGATGTCCAGGCTGGAGTATTTCTTCAAAATCATGGCCAGAATGTCAGTGCCCCCAGTGGAGCCCTGGAGGTTGAACAAGATGGCGGAGCCCAGAGCGGGGAAGAGGACGGCAAAAAACAGCTCCAGCATTTTCTCGTCGGTGAGGGGGGCGGAGAGGGGGAAGAGCCACTCAAACACCCCCAGCATTCCCGAGAAGAGAATGGTGCAGTACACCGTGCGCGCGCCAAAGCCCTTGTTGAGCACAATGAACCCCAGAAGCAGGAATACGGCGTTGATGACGTTGGTAAACATGGACGAGCTGACAGAGGGGAAGAGCGCCGAGAGAATGACGGCAATGCCGGTGACGCCCCCGGTGGAAAATTGGTTGGGGAACTTAAAAAAGTAGCTGCCTACCGCCACCAGCAGGGTGCCCATTGTGAGCAGGAAAAACTCCTTTGCGGTGGATTTGACTTTGGCTGCCTCCATGGCAGACACATCCTTTCAGCCCGAGGGCCAACAATAGTAACTGGAACAGCACAAGCAGGGGAGAGCAGGGGGACGCACAGTGCCCTGATACCAAAAGAAATACCCCCCACATTGCCGAGCACAGCGGAAAACAGCCCGCAGCCCCCAGCGGCCGGGCAGCGGCGGGGCGGCAGACGGGTGAAATCGGGGTGGAAGGTGTGCTTCAACGGTCTGTAGGGAGCAAAAGGCCCTTAAAGCGGCGTATCACGGACATTTTACGGTTATTATACCAAGAAAGATTTTAAAGGGCAAGCGAGATATGTGCAAAAAAGCGAATGGAAACTTGGGGACTTTTTTGTTACAATGGATACCTAAAAGAGAAAACCAACGGAAAAGAGGAGAGAACCATGAAGCTGCTGGAAGAGCGCATCCTCCAGGACGGAATCATAGAAGATGGCGCCGTGCTGAAGGTGGACAGCTTTCTCAACCATCAGATGGATGTGGAGCTGTTTGCGGAGATGGGCAGAGAGTGGGCCAGACTGTTTGCTGGGGACCAGGTGAATAAGATTCTCACCATTGAGGCCTCCGGCATCGGCATTGCCTGCGTGGCCGCCCAGCAGTTCCATGTCCCTGTTGTGTTTGCCAAAAAGAATAAGACCAAGAACATCGCAGGCGATGTGTACACCTCCCAGGTGGAGTCCTTCACCCATGGGCGGGTGTACGACATTATGCTGTCCAAAAAGTTCCTGCTCCCCAGTGATCGTGTGCTCATCATTGACGACTTTCTGGCCAATGGCGCAGCCCTGCAGGGGCTGATTAAGCTGGTGCGTGATGCAGGCGCCACCCTGGTGGGCGCTGGCATTGCAATTGAAAAGGCCTTTCAGCCTGGCGGCGCACTGATTCGTAGCCAGGGCATTCGTGTAGAGTCTTTGGCTCGCATTCGTTCCATGAGTGAGAACGGAATTGAATTCTGCTGACAACGACAAACCGGCCCTAGGCCGGTTTGCTCTTTTTTACAGCAACGCGGGAAAGCGCTGCACGCTGTAAAAGGGAAAAACTACTTGTTACATTCCGGCGCTGCCGGTTGTAAAATAGTATTACCCAGAAGGATGGGAATCGACCAAGGAGGACTTTGAGAATGAAGAAACTGCTTGCACTTGTCATGGCCGGCGCCATGGCGCTGGGACTGGTGGCCTGCGGACAGCCTGCGGAGGGTGGCAGCGCTGGCGACGATGAATTTAAGGTAGGCGCCATCTATATCAACAGCCAGAATGATACATCTGGGTATACCTTCCAGCACCACCAGGGCATCACCACTGCCATGGAGCAGCTGGGTCTGGACCCGGAGAGCCAGCTGGCCATTGTGGACAATGTAAAGGAAGAGGACGGCGCTGTGTCCAACGCCATTGACATCCTGGCCGGTCAGGGCTGCGACATCATCTTCGGCATCTCCTTTGGCTACATCAACGCCATGGATGCAGCCGCCAAGGAGTATCCCGACATCATTTTCTCTCATGCCACCGGCTATATGAGCAATGAGACCAACTTCAACAACTACTTCGGCCGCATTTATCAGGCCCGCTACCTCTCCGGTGTTGCCGCCGGTCTGAAGAGCCTGGAGACTGGCAACAACGCCATTGGCTATGTGGCCGCCTACAACACCGAGTACGCTGAGACCTGCTCCGGCATCAACGCCTTCACTCTGGGTGTACAGTCTGCCAACCCCAACGCCAAGGTGTATGTCAATCAGATTTCCACCTGGGGCGACGAGGCCAAGGAGAAGTCCGCCGCTCAGGCCCTCATCGACACCTATAACTGCGGTGTGATTGCCCAGCACTGCGACTCTGCCCAGCCCCAGATGTGCGCTGCGGACAACGGCGTGTTCGGCGTCGGCTACAACTCTGATATGACCGACAAGGCCCCCACCGCCCACCTCACCGCTGCAATCTGGCACTGGGATGTGTACTACAAGGAGGCCATTGCCGCCGCCCAGGAGGATCCCCAGGGCTTCATGAACTCCGTGGGCAATTACTACGGCGGTCTGGCTGAGAACTTCGTGGGCATCAGCCCCCTCACCAACAACTGCGCTGACAACACCCAGGCTGTGGTTGACGCTGTGAGCGACCTGATTGTGTCCGGTGAGTGGGATGTGTTCTCCGGCGTGAAGCTGTCCTACAACATTGGCGAGGACGGCAGCGTGGAGATTGTGCGCACCGACGCAGACCTGAAGGACAACCAGGGGAATGTCATTGTCCCCGCCGGCGGTCAGTCCATCACCGACGAGGTGATTAAGGGCAGCATGGACTACAACGTGGAGGGTGTTGTGGTGGGCTGATCCCACCGGCAGTCTCCCGGGAGAAATCCGCACCCAGGCCGGTCTTTCCGGCCTGGGTGGGCCCGGCCTGTTGCAAAAGCGTTGCCTGCTTGACAAGGGCAAGCGGGGGAGCGTTTGGAGGAGGGCCGGTTCAATGACCGGCCACTCCCTGTGAGAAGCACCATGGACTGGGAATGTCCTGGTTATGGCATGATTTGATGGTATTTTGCCGTCTGCGGACGGTGGAACTCTGCAAGGCTCCCTCTGGGCAGGGCGTTTTGAGAGTGTGCGTACACCCGGACCGGAAATGCCGGCCCGGGTGTGCCCTTTGCCGGAGAAAGGTTCCCGCAGGACCTGACCGGCGTGCACCCAATGGAGAGAAAAGGAGGCTTTGCCATGGCAGAGCGTTACGCTGTGGAGATGAAGGGCATCTGTAAGCGGTTTGGCAGTGTGGTGGCCAACAATCAGGTGAACCTGACTGTGAAGCGGGGGGAAATTCTGGCCCTGTTAGGGGAAAACGGGTCGGGCAAGACCACGCTGATGAATATGCTGTCGGGCATTTACAAGCCGGACAGCGGCACCATTTCGGTGGACGGAACACCGGTGGTCATCAACTCCCCGGAGGATGCCAAGCGGCTGGGCATCGGCATGGTACACCAGCACTTTAAGCTGGTAGACACCTTCTCCGCCGCAGATAACATCTGGCTGGGGGTGGAGAAGGCGGGGATGCTCCTCAAAAAGGACCGCTATGCAAACATCGAGGAGATGACCCGCAGGTTTGGCTTTGACATCGACCCCCGCAAATTGGTCTGCAATATGTCCGTGTCGGAAAAGCAGACCCTGGAGATTGTCAAGGTGCTCTACTATGGGGCCAAGCTGATTATTTTGGACGAGCCCACCGCCGTACTCACCGTACAGGAGACGGAAAAGCTCTTTGCCGTGCTCCGCCGGATGCGGGCGGAGGGGCACTCCATCATTATCATCACCCACAAGCTCAATGAGGTGCTGGAGCTGTCCGACCGGGTGGCGATTTTGCGCAAGGGCGAGTATATCACCACCGTGGACACCGCCACCACCGACGAGCAGCAGCTCACCGAGTGGATGGTGGGACACAAGGTGACACTGAACATTGACCGCCCCGTGGTGGAAAAGACCCGTCCGCTGCTGGAGCTGCGGGATTTGACCATCCGCAGCGACGAGGGCGCTGTGGCCATTGACCAGGTCAGCTTCTACATTCGAGGGGGCGAAATCCTGGGTGTGGCGGGCATCGCCGGATGCGGACAAAAGGAGCTGTGCGAGGCCATTGCCGGTCTGCGGCCCATTGAGGGGGGCAAGATGATTCACAAGGGGGAGAACATCGTGGGACTCTCCCCCCAGGCCATCATTGAAAAGGGCATTGCCATGTCCTTCATCCCCGAGGACCGGCTGGGGATGGGGTTGGCCCCCTCTATGTCCATTACGGACAACATGATTTTGAAGAACTACAAGCAGGGCAAAGGGTTCTTTGTAGACCGGCAGAGCGGGCGCACCGCCGCCCAACAGGTCATTGAAGACCTGGGCATTGTCACCCCCTCCACCGAGACGCCCGTGCGCCGTCTGTCCGGCGGCAATGTGCAAAAGGTGCTGCTGGGCCGGGAAATCAAGGCTGGCCCCAACGTCATTGTCACCGCCTACCCGGTGCGGGGACTGGACATCAATTCCTCCTACGCCATCTATGAGATTCTCAACCAGCAAAAGCGTGCTGGGGTGGGCGTGCTCTTTGTGGGCGAGGACCTGGATGTGATGATGGCCCTGTGTGACAAGATACTGGTGCTCTGTCACGGCAAGGTGATGGGTGTGGTCCACGCCAACAAGACCTCCAAGGAGGAGCTGGGTCTGATGATGACCGGCGCATTGGACCTGACCCACAAGTATGAGGACAAGCCCGCAGGCATTGCCCGGGACACCCTCATTGCAGAGGAGGAGGAGCAATGAACAACAGACAGCCGCTGTTCCGAGTGGTAAAGAAAAATCAGGTGGATGGCCGCAAGGTCATTCTGTCATACCTCATTGCCGTGGCAGTCGCTCTGGTGCTGGGTGCAGCCCTGCTGGCGCTGATGAAGGTAAACCCTCTGGACTTTTACAGCAAGATGATAACCTTGGGTATTCCCGGGAACCGCTATCCCGCCCGCAGTGTGGAGGGCTTCATCCGGCTGTTCGTCCCGCTGCTGCTGGTGTCGGTGGCGCTCTCCCTGTCCTTCCGTATGCGCTTTTGGAATGTGGGCGGCGAGGGCCAGTTTATCGTGGGCGCTATCTGCGCCGCCGCTGCCGCCTTCCTGCTGGGGGATGTGCTCCCCACGCCGCTGGTGCTGCTGGCCATGGTGGTCAGCGCTGCGCTGGGCGGCGGCCTGATGGGCACCATTGCCTCTGCCCTCAAGGTGCGCTATGGCACCAGCGAGACGCTGATGACCCTGATGCTCAACTATATCGCCCTGTACCTCCTGCGCTTTTTCGGTGAGACCCAGGGGGCGTGGAACATTTTCCTCACCGACGATTCCGCCCGTCCCCGGTTTGAGACCTTTCCCGACAGCGCCCAGATGCCCACCATTGAAATCGGCTCCTTCTCCCTGGATGTGAGCCTGCTGGTGGTGGTGGTGCTGTGCGTGCTGGTATATATCTACCTCAAGTATACCAAGCATGGCTACGAGATTGCCGTGGTGGGAGACAGCCCCAACACTGCCCGCTATGCGGGGATGAAGGTGGGGCGTGTGGTGATGCGCACCGTGTTCATCTCTGCGGCGCTGGTTGGCCTGGCAGGTGGGTTCTATGTCTCCTCTGCGGGGGCGCTGTCCACCTCGGTGACCAACAATGTGGGGTGGACAGGGGTGATTGTGGCCTGGATGGCCAAGCTCTCCCCGGTGGGCATTGCAGTGACCTCGGTGCTCATTACGGTCCTCCAGTATGGCTGCCAGGTGGCCAGCACCACCTACCCCAACATTGACTCCAACTTTGCAAACCTGCTTCAGGGTATGATTCTGTTCGCCGTGCTCACGGCGGACTTCACTGCCCGCTATTCCCTGGTGTGGCGCGGCGCGAACAAGGAGGTATCGGCATGAGCGCTATGAATGTATTGACGCTCTTTCTCTTTAACATCGTGGTGTACAACATCCCCCTGCTCTACGGCACGGTGGGTGAGATTATCACGGAGAAGACGGGCAGTCTGAACCTGGGCGTAGAGGGCACCATGGCGGTGGGCGCCATCTTTGGATACCTGGCCGGGTGCTACACCAACAGCCTGCTGGTGGGTCTGCTGGTGTCCTTCCTGGCGGCGGGCGCCTGCGGCCTGCTCTTTGCGGTGCTCACCGTGTCCCTCCAGGCCAACCAGAATGTCACCGGTCTGACCATCACCACCTTCGGCACCGGCCTGTACTTCTTCGTGGGCAAGGGCCTGGGGAGCGATTGGCCCGGAATGCAGGGCAGCTCCGCCCTGGTCAATGGCTTTGCGCCCCTGGAGATTCCTGTGCTCTCCCGCATCCCTGTGGTGGGGAAGGTGCTTTTCTCCCAAAATGTGCTGGTGTACCTGGGCATTGTGATTGCCGTGGCTGCCTGGTTCTACCTCAGCCGCACTCGGGTGGGCCTGCGGGTGCGGGCAATTGGCGAAAATCCCGCCGCCGCCGACTCTGTGGGCGTCAATCTGCTGCTGTATAAGTATGTCCACCTTGTGCTCGGTGCGGGCATTATGGGCCTGGGCGGGTTCTATATGGCGCTGAATATGGGCGGCTCCTTTGAGGGCTCCAACTGCTGGATCAACGGCTACGGCTGGATTGCCATTGCACTGGTCATCTTCGCCAACTGGAACACGGTGTACGCCATTCTGGGAACGCTGGTGTTCGGCTTCTTCAACACCCTTCAGATTTACAGCGGCTCTCTGGCCAACGCTTTCCCCGGTCCCCTGGGGTGGCTGAGCGCCATCCCCAGCCAGCTGTATCAGGCCCTGCCCTTTATCATCACGGCCATTGTGCTGGTGGCCTCCTCGGTGCGCTCCAAGAAGCTGGGCGGCCAGCCCGCTGCATTGGGCCTGAACTACTTCCGGGAGGATCGCTGAGCGGCCTGAAGTGCTATGAAAAAAGGGGATTTGGCACATTGCCTTTGTGTAAACACCCTGCAAAACAGTGCTGTGCTTTGACCCAAGCCCCCACCCTTACGGGTGGGGGCTTGTTTGCTGCACAAGAAAACCGGAGCGGGCAACCGCTCCGGTTTTCCAAGGATGGAGGATAGAATGAAAAAGAAAGGATATCTCTTGCAAGAATTAAGATACCCGAAAATCATTACAAAAGTTCGGGGATAAGTGTTACAAAAGTATTAAATCTTTTGGGGAGTTTGGGGAAGCCTGCAACCCGGGCGGGGCATGGGGCAGCTGTCACCGGCGCAATTGGGCAAAAAACTCCGTGAGCACGGCCTGACACTCCTCTTTGAGCAGGTTGGGGTAGATGCGGGGGTGGTGGTTGAACCGCTCCTCAAAGAGGTTGAGCACCGAGCCGCAGCAGCCGCTTTTCTCCTCCCGTGCGCCGTAGCGCACCTCGGCAATGCGGGCGTTGATGATGGCCCCGGCGCACATGGGGCATGGCTCCAGGGTGACGTAAAGGGTGCAGTGTGTCAGCCGCCAGGTGCCCAGGGTGCGGCAGGCCATGTCGATGGCCTCCACTTCGGCATGGGCGGTGGCACGGCCGTCCGCCTCCCGGCGGTTGCGTCCCTGGCCAATGATACGCCCCTGGGGGTCTACCACCACGCAGCCCACGGGCACATCTCCGTCGGGGATGCACTGGCGGGCCAGCTCCAGGGCTTTGCGCATATAGTCCTCGTGGGTCATAGAGACAACTCCTTACAAAAGCAGCGCTGCCGCAGCCAGCAGGACCGCCAGACCGGCAAAGTTCACTACTGTGAACCACAGCAGGTAGCGTCCTGGCTGCGCCCCGGCGGAGCGCAGATAGAATTTGAGGGAAATCAGGCTGGCAAGAGAGGCGATGGGCGTGCCCAGACCGCCCAGGTCCACCCCCAGCAGCAAGCCCTTCCACTGCTCGGTGAAGTTGGAGAGTAGGACGGCGGCGGGGACATTGCTGATGACCTGGCTGGTCAGGGCGGCGGTGAGCAGGCCGTGGCCCTCCATGAGGGCGGCAAGGGCCTGCCGCAGGGCGGGGATTTGCCCCAGATTGCCTGAAAAGACAAAGAAGCACACAAAGGTGGCCAGAAGCGCATAGTCCACCTTGCCCAGCAGGGGGCGGGCAAAGAGGAAGAGGAAGAGCACCACCAGCGCCGTCACAATCCCATAGTGCACCACATGAAACACTGACAGCAGGCACAGCACAAACAGCAGGGAAAACCCACCCAGCAGGCGGGGGCTGTGCAGGTGTGCCCGCTGGGGGAAGGCCACCTCCAGCACCCTGTCCCGGCAGGCCACAGCGCCCACTGTCACGGCGGCCAGGGAGAGCAGGACATAGGGGAGGAGGGTGAGGAAGAAGTCCTGGGCGGACAGGGAGAACCTGGCGCACAAAAACAGGTTTTGAGGGTTGCCCACCGGGGTGGCCATGCTGCCAAGGTTGGCGGCCACAGTTTGGAGCACCACCACGGGAATTACCCGCTCCTCACAGCCGGCAAGCTCCAGAATGAGCAAGGTGAAGGGGACAAAGGTGATGAGGGCCACATCATTGGTGATGAGCATGGAGGAGAAGAAGGGGAGGAGCACCAGCAGCAGGCAGAGCAGGCGCAGGCTTTTACGCCCTGAGAGCAGGCGCTGAGCCAAAACCACAAACACGCCGCAGTGCTGAAGCCCCGCCACCACCGCCATCAGGCAGAAGAGCAGGCAGAGCACCCGTATATCGAAATAGGACAGATAGGCCGCAGAGGGGGGCACCAGGCACATGGAGAGCAGGGCGCACACGGCGGAGAGGGTGAGCACGGCCTCCTCCTTCATCCAGGTGAACAGTTTGGACATGGTGATACAGCTCCTAACGCAGGCAAAACAGCCGCCCGGTGCTGTTCCGGGCAGCTGTTTCAAATACTAATTGCAATAAAACTTGTGAGGATTACACCATCGGCTTCAAATCGGGGCTGATGATGAGGGTGGCTTCGGTGGCGGCCTGCACCTGCTCCACGGTGAACTCGGGGTTGATTTCCACCAGCTCCAGGCCAGCCTGGGTGACTTTGATGACGCCCATCTCGGTGATGATGAGGTCCACGCAGTGGACAGCGGTGTAGGGCAGGGTGCACTTGTTCAGAATCTTGGGCTTGCCCTTGGCGGTGTGCTCCATGGCCACGATGACATTTTTCGCACCCACCAGCAAATCCATGGCCCCGCCCATGCCGGGCATCTTTTTGCCGGGGATAATCCAGTTGGACAAAGAGCCCTCGGCATCTACCTCCAGCCCGCCCAGAATGGTGGCGTCCACATGGCCGCCGCGGATGAGGCCGAAGGAGGTGGAGGAATCGATGAAGCAGCCGCCGGGGCCCACGGCAGAGGGGGAGCCGCCGGCATCCACCACGTGGAGGGGGTCACGATTTTCGTCGGTGAGCACACCCACGCCCACGCAGCCCAGCTCTGCCTGAAGGGTGACGTGTACCCCCTCGGGCAGATAGTTGGGGACCAGAGTGGGCAGGCCGATGCCCAGGTTGACCACATCGCCGTCTTTCAGCTCACGGGCCACACGGGCGGCGATAAAGCCCTTGATTTGAGAACGATCCATCAGTACTTACCTCCCTCAACCACATAGTCCACAAATACGCTGGGGGTGCGCACATCCTCGGGGGCAATGGAGCCGATTTCCACAAGCTCCTCGCCCTCGGCGATGACGGTGTCGGCGGCGGTGGCCATCACCACGTTGAAATTGCTGGTGGTACCTTTGTACCACACGTTGCCCGCCTTGTCAATCTTCGCACCGGCAATGACGGCGAAGTCGGCACGCAGAGGCTGCATCAGCAGATAATCCCTGCCGTTGATGGTCTGCTTCCCCAGACACAGGGGGCTTTCTTCCACCA
This sequence comes from uncultured Oscillospiraceae bacterium, assembly GCA_944387115.1. Classification (GTDB taxonomy): domain Bacteria; phylum Bacillota; class Clostridia; order Oscillospirales; family Oscillospiraceae; genus Enterenecus. The sequence continues at coordinate 33,064 of CALXDR010000002.1, read as the reverse complement.
GGGTGCCCACGCCGGTGGGGGTGAGCACACCGCCCAGGCCTGCGCCGCCGGAGCGAATCATTTCCACCAGAGAGCCCTGGGGGACAAGGAGCACCTCCAGGGTCTTTTCCTGCATGGACTGGGTGGCGACCTCGGGATTCAGGCCGACATGGGAGGTAATCAGCCGCTTAATCTGGCGGTTGTGTACCAGCTTGGCCACTGCGTAATACTCCTCGCCCAGAGGGCCGCCGGGCATGGAGGCGTCGTTGCAAATCATGGTCAGGTCTTTTACGCCGGTCTTGGAGAGGGCGTCAATAAACTTGTGGGCGCTGCCGCAGCCCATAAAACCGCCGAACATCACCGTGGCGCCGTCGGGAATGAGCTTGGCTGCCTCCTCGACGGATACGAATTTAGGCATTTCAGTGGACCTCCTTCTTAAATGTTGCAGGGAATGAGAGGGGATAGAGGAAGGGGGGACGGGTTGTCAGGCCCGCCCCTCCTTGCTCCGATCCATCATGGGATGTACTCAGCACTTCTCGAAGATGGTGGCCACACCCTGGCCGCCGCCGATGCACAGGGTAGCCAGGCCGTGCTTGGCATCCTCCCGCTTCATCATCTCGTGGAGGAGGGTGACAATGATGCGTGCGCCGGAGGCACCCACGGGGTGACCGATGGAGATGGCGCCGCCGTTCACATTCACCTTGTCCATGTCGAAGTTCAGCTCACGGGCCACGGCGATGGACTGGGCGGCAAAGGCCTCGTTGGCCTCCACCAGGTCGATGTCGCCAATGGTCAGGCCGCACTTCTCCATGGCCTGGCGGGAGGCGGGCACAGGGCCTACGCCCATGATCTTGGGGTCTACGCCGCCATGGCCCCAGCTGACCAGCTTGGCCATGGGCTTCAGGCCGTACTTCTCCACAGCTTCCTTAGAGGCCAGGACAATGGCGGCCGCACCGTCGTTGATGCCGGAGGCGTTGCCGGCGGTGACACGCTGCTCATGCTTGTGGGCGGCGGACTGGTCCACCTGGGTGACGGGGAAGGTGTGCTCAATGGTGTCCTCCACACCGTCGGGGCCAACGGGGAAGGCGCCCTTCAGCTTGGCAAGGCCCTCGGCGGTGGTGCCGTGACGGGGGAACTCATCCTCCTTGAACTCCACCATCTCCTTCTTCTTCTTGACCATGACGGGGACAATCTCGTCTGCCAGACGGCCGGACTTCTGGGCGGCTTCGGCCTTCTGCTGAGAGGCGGCGGCAAAGGCGTCCAGCTCCTCACGGGTAATGCCCCACACATCACAGATGTTCTCGGCGGTGGTGCCCATGTGGTAGTTGTTATAGGCGTCCCACAGGCCGTCCTTAATCATGGTGTCCACCACCTTCTTGTCGCCCATGCGGGCGCCCCAGCGCTCGGCGGGAAGGGCGTAGGGAGCGGAGGACATATTCTCGGTGCCGCCGGTCACCACCACATCGGCGTCGCCGGACAGGATGGCACGGGCGCCTTCAATCACGGACTTCATGCCGGAGCCGCACACCATACCCACGGTGTAGGCGGGCACAGAGTAGGGCAGACCGGCCTTCACGCCCACCTGGCGGGCTACATTCTGGCCCAGACCGGCGGTGAGGATGCAGCCGAACATCAGCTCGTCCACCTGCTCGGGCTTCAGACCGGAGCGGTTCAGAGCCTCCTTGACCACCACAGCGCCCAAATCAGCGGCGGGGACATCCTTCAGGGAGCCGCCGAAGGAACCCACGGCGGTGCGGCAGCAGTTGACAACGTACACTTCTCTCATGACACTCAACCTCCAAAAAATATGTGTAAGGGGTGGGGACACATCTCTGGCGAAATTATACACCGCAACAGGGGAAAATGCAACAGGGAAATGGAGATTTTAGCCCTAGGAAAATTAGAAAAAAGGGCAAAAAGAGAAAAAATCATAACAAAATCGATTACTTTGTGGTAAGTTATGCGCTAAATGTGTCAAAAAAATAACAAAGTAGAGCTTGCGAAAATTTTTCGCCGGATGGGAGGGGGCAGGGCAGAGGGGAATGAGGACACCGGGGCGGGAAGCGGGTGGGGAAGGGAAATGCGAACCCCCTGTCTTGCCGGTGGCAAAACAGGGGGTGGATTCTGATTGCGCTTTGCAGCGGGGGCGCCTGGGCGTTCGGGTTTGCCAGGCGGGGGAATACAAGGATGTTCCCTGCTTTCCGGGGAGGTGCGCCTGGGAAAACACGCTGCTCATGGAAAGCAGGGTGACAATTCCAAAGGAATCGAACCCTGTTTTCCATGCTTCTCTCTCAAAAAAGTCCTTGGACTTTTTTGAGGTGGCTCAGCGCTTCTTCATTGTCACGCTTCGCCTGCTCACGACGCCCGGCTTCCCTCCGTCTCGGGACAACCATGGCAGGCTTCGCCTGCCTTATATGGTATCCCTCGCTCCGGTCCATCCGGGCTGTTCGCAACGGCTCAGCGCTTCTTCATGCCACGGCGGATGGCCTTCTCAATCTCGCAGATGAGCACGGGGGTGAGGGCCAGGCCCAGCACGCAGGCCCACTCAATGGCGGTCAGGCTGCACACCTGGAACACGACCATGAACGGCGGGAAGAGGAGCACGGCCAGCTGGAGCACCATGCCCACCACAAAGGCCTTGTTCATGGCGGGGTTGGAGAGGATGCCCAGCTTAAAGATGGACTGGCTCTCACTGCGCACGTCGAAGGCGTGGAACAGCTGGCAGAAGGTGAGGGTGGCAAAGGCCATGGTGTTGGCGGTGGCGTCTGCCAGCGCAGGGTCGCTCAGCACATACTCGCCCAGGTAGTAGGCGGCCAGGGTGAGCAGACCCACCATCAGGCCCTGCCAGGCCAGACGGATGGAGAAGGACCTGTTGAACAGGGACTCGGTGGCAGAGCGGGGCTTTTCCTGCATCACGGAGTGCTCCACAGGCTCCATGCCCAGAGCCAGAGCGGGCAGGGAGTCGGTGACCAGGTTGAGCCACAGCAGCTGCACGGGGATAAGGGGGGCCTGGTGGAAGTTGAACAGAGTGGCCAGGAACAGGGTGACAATCTCACCGATGTTGCAGCTGAGCAGGTAGTGAATGGCCTTCTTGATGTTGGAGTAGATGCCACGGCCCTGCTCCACGGCGTGGACGATGGTGGCAAAGTTGTCGTCGGTGAGAATCATATCCGCAGCGCCCTTGGCAACGTCGGTGCCGGTGATGCCCATGGCGCAGCCGATGTCGGCGGCCTTGAGGGCGGGGGCGTCGTTGACGCCGTCGCCGGTCATGGCGACCACCATGCCCTTCTTCTGCCAGGCCTGGACAATGCGCATCTTATGTTCGGGGGAGACACGGGCGTATACGGAGAACTTATCCACATCCTGCTCCAGCAGCTCCTGGGGCATAAAGTCCAAATCCTCGCCGGTAATGGCCAAATCGCCCTCCCGGAAGATGTTCAGCTCCTTGGCAATGGCCACGGCGGTGAGCTTGTGGTCGCCGGTGATCATCACAGGGCGGATACCGGCCTGGCCGCACTCGGCCACGGCCTGCTTGACCTCCATACGGGGCGGGTCAATCATGCCCACCAGACCCACGAAGGTCAGGTCGTTCTCCAGGTTCTCGGTGGTCAGCTCACCCTGGGGCAGCTGGTCAATGTCCTTGTAGGCGCAGCCCAGCACACGCAGGGCGCGCTCTGCCATGGCGGCATTGGCGTCCTCCACCCCTTTGGCAAGCTGGGCGGTGACGGGGACGGGGGTGCCGTTCAAAATGTGGGTGCAGCGGGAGAGGAGCACGTCGGGGGCGCCCTTGACCATCACCCGCAGCTTGCCGTCCACGGGGTGGACGGTGGACATGAGCTTGCGGTCGGAGTCGAAGGGCAGCTCGGCGGTGCGGGGCATGGCCTGCTCCAGCTGGTTTTTGTCCATGCCATCCTTCAGAGCGGCGTCCACAAAGGCGGTTTCGGTGGGGTCACCGGCGGTCTTTGCGCTGCCGTCCTCTTGGTAGGTCAGGGTGGTGTCGTTGCACAGCGTGCCGATGGTGAGCGCCTCTTTGCGGTGCTGGTCGCCCTGGCTCCACACCTCCACCACGGTCATCTTGTTCATGGTGAGGGTGCCGGTCTTATCCGAGCAGATGACGCCGGCGCAGCCCAGGGTTTCCACGGCGGGCAGCTTCTTCACAATGGCGTTGTGCTTGACCATGCGCTGTACGCCGAGGGCCAGCACGATGGTGACAATGGCGGGCAGACCCTCGGGAATGGCGGCCACGGCCAGGGACACGGCGGACATGAACATCTCCAAAATGCCGTGGTTGTAGAACAGGCCCAGGCCGAACATCACCGCACACACGGCCAGACAGACAAAGGACAGGGTCTTGGAGATTTCGGCCATTCTCCGCTGGAGCGGGGTGGTGGTATCCTCCTGGCCGGTGAGCATTTTGGCGATGCGGCCCACCTCGGTGTTCATACCGGTGCTGGTGACCACGCAGGTGGCGCGGCCGTTGGTGATGACGGTGGAGGAGACCACCATGTTCTTGCGGTCGCCCAGGCTGGTTTCCTCGGGCAGGGTGTCAATCATCTGCTTGTTGACCGGGACGGACTCGCCCGTCATGGCAGACTCATCCGCCTTCAGGTTAGCGCACTCCAGAATGCGGGCGTCGGCGGGCACCAGGTCGCCTGCCTCCAGCACGATGATGTCGCCGGGCACCAGCTTGTCGGTCTCCAGACGGACCAGCTGGCCATCCCGTATTACTTTTGCCAGGGGGGCGGACATCTTTTGCAGGGCTTCCAGCGCTTTTTCTGCATTGTCCTCCTGGGAAATGGAGATGCAGGCGTTGACCACCACGATGACCAGAATGATAAGGGCCTCAATCCAGTCCTCGCCGCCGGTGGAAATCAGGGAGAGTACGGCTGCGGCAATCAGCACGATGATCATGGGGTCCTTGAGCTGGTTGATGAAGCGCTTGATCAGGCTCTCCTTTTCTCCGCCCTCAAGGGCATTGGGGCCGTACTGCTCTAGACGGCGCTCCGCCTCCTGGGAGGTGAGGCCCTTGGATGCATCGCTCTCCAGCTCCTTGAGGGTCTGAGAGGGCGATTTGGTGAACCATAGGCTCACTGTGCAACACTCCTTTCGTTGTTTTGCTCCTGACAGGTTCTGCTTGTATCATATCAGGCGGGAGGGTCAAAACCTAGGAAAATCCGGACAAGAGAACAAAAAAGACCTACCCGCAGCGCCGCCGCGGATAAGTCTCATCATTTCATACAAGGCCAGGCGGTAGCGCCAGGTTGTTGACACTTGTCACAGAGAAACCTCTGCTGATTACTCCCTTATTGCACCTCGTATTCTATCAGCCCCGCCAAGGCTTTGTCAAGGGAAAGTTCACCAAACTTTCAGACAGATTTCCCCGCCCGGCACACAGGGGGTGTGCCGGGCGGGGGGCATGGCAATGGCAGGCGGCTTAGTCCTCAGAGCCCTCCTGGCTGGGCTGGGCGCTGGGGTCAGCGCTGGGCTGGGCACTGGAGGTGGGGTTCTCTGCCTCCAGCTGCTCGGCCTTGGCGGCCTGCCAGGCGGTGTAGCGCTGGTAGAAGTCGTTCACATCCAGCTGGGACAGGATGTCGGCCTGGGTAATCTCCGCATCCTCCAGCCACTGGTCAATCTGGCTGTCCAGCTCCTGCTGGCGGTACTCATCGGCGTACTCATCCAGGTCCTCCACCTCTTCCCGCAGAATGATGTGGTAGCCGTAGCTGGATTCCACAATGCCGGAAATCTCGCCCGCCTTCAGGGCCAGGGCGGCCTTCTCAAATTCAGGCACCATCTCGCCCAGGGTGGCGGTGTAGCCGTCGGGGGAGGTGGACAGGCCGGGGTCCTCGCTGTGCTCCTTCATCAGCGTGTCAAACAGGGCGGCGGGGTCGTCGCTGGCCTCCAGCTGGGCCAGGAGGCTTTCTGCCAGGGCCTTCTTCTCTGCGATGGTGGCCTCATCCAGGCTGGGATAGGCGTAGGTGCCGTCCTCCTGCAGCTCCTGCTGCTTGCTGGAGTCCACGGTGGACAGCAGGATGTGCTTGCAGTGGTAGACGTAGTTGTTCAGTTCCTCGTCGCTGGGCTTCTCCACCAGGGTGTCCAGCAGATTGTCATAGTAGGTGGACACGGAATAGACAAACTCCATGGTGCTGTCGCTCAGGCCGTACAAATCCTTGCGGTTGTTGTAGGTCTCCTCGCCGTTGGACATCAGGTCCTCCCGGATGGTGGAGCGCTGGTCATCGGTGAGGGGGCAGCCCAGCTCGTTGGCCTTTTGCTGCATGATGGTGTAATAGGAGGCCATCTTCACGCTGTCCTCCAGCAGCATCTCCGCATAGTCGGAAACCTTATAGCCGTACAGACCGTAGTAGCCGTCAAAATAGGTGCAGTTCATAGCCAGCCAGTACAGGAACAGGTCGGCGGGTACATCCTGATTGTTGACGGTGAGGGCGGTCACATCCCCCGCCACATTGGCGGAAAAGGTGAGCAGGTCCTGGGACAGGTCCGCCTCAATGGTGGGGGCCTGGGAGGCAGAGGCCGAGGCGGAAGCGGAAGGGGAGGCGCTGGGGTCTGCCGGCTGGGCGTTGCAGGCAGCCAGGGACAGGCCCATGGCGCCGGCCAGCAGCAGAGCGGATAGGCGTTGATTCATGGCAAGACTCTCCTGTTCTTTATCGCAGTGTTTTGTGGCGCAAAGGCCGCTCCCGTGGGGAGTGCGTGAATGGTATTGTATCATCTTGCAGAGGAAAAGGCAACGGGGGCGGGGAAACGTTCACGAATTGTTTTCCGAATGGGGCCCGTTTCCCTCTGCTGGGGCGGGGGGGAGCTGGGCGTAGCGCTCCACCAGCAGCTGAGCTTGCCGCAGGGGGTCCTCCCCCCGCCTGAGCTTGAGGGTGAGCATGGCAGACTCCCCGGGGGAAAAGAGCAGGCGCCCGGCGTATTGCCCCGCCAGCTGGAACACCTGCTCCACCTCGAACCGCTCCAGGGTGAAGAGCAGACGGTCCTTCCGCTGGACAATCTCGCAGATGCCCAGCTCTGCCGCCTGACTGCGCAGCAGGGCGATGGCAATCAGGTTGTTGACGCTGCGGGGAGGGTCTCCGAAGCGGTCAATGAGCTCGTCGGTGATGTCATCCCCGTCTGCCTGGGTGTGCAGGCGGGCAATGCGGCGATACAGGTCCATGCGCTGCTCCGCCATGGGGACGTAGCCCTCGGAGATGGAGGCGGGCACCGCCAAATCCACGGTGCAGTGGGTGCGGTGGGCGGGGGCTTCGCCCTTCTCCTCCAGCACCGCCTCCTCCAGCAGCTTGAGGTACATATCATAGCCCACGCTCATCAGGAAGCCGGACTGCTCCGGCCCCAGCAGGTTGCCCGCCCCGCGAATCTCCAAATCCCGCATGGCGATTTTGAAGCCGGAGCCGAATTCGGCGTACTCACGGATGGCTCCCAGCCGCTTGGCGGCCACCTCGGAGAGCACCTTTCCGGTTTTGTAGGTCATATAGGCGTAGGCGCGCCGGGGGGAGCGGCCCACCCGCCCCCGAATCTGGTGGAGCTGGGCCAGCCCCAGGCGGTCGGCGTCCTCAATGATAATGGTGTTCACATTGGCAATGTCAATGCCCGTCTCAATGATGGTGGTGCACACCAGCACATCCACCTCCCCGTCGCTCATGCGGGTCATAACGTCGGACAATTCCTCCTGGCTCATCTTTCCGTGGCCCACAGCCACCACCCGGTCCTCCCCCAGCAGCATCTGGATGTGGGCGGCGGTGCGCTGGATGGTGTCCACCCGGTTGTGGAGGTAGTACACCTGTCCGCCCCGCTCCAGCTCCCGGCGCATGGCGTCTGCCAGCACGCTCCAGTCGTGCTCCAGCACATAGGTCTGCACCGGCTGGCGGTTGGAGGGGGGCTCCTCAATGGCGGACATATCCCGGATGCCGGACAGGGCCATGCTCAGGGTGCGGGGGATGGGGGTGGCGGAGAGGGTGAGCACGTCCACCTGCTTGGACAGCTCCTTGAGCCGCTCTTTGTGGGTGACGCCGAAGCGCTGTTCCTCGTCGATGATGAGCAGGCCCAAATCCTTGAACTGAATGTCCTTTTGCAGCAGGCGGTGGGTGCCCACCAGCACATCCACGCTGCCGTCGGCCACCCCGGCCAGGGTCTTTCGCATCTGCGCAGGGGTGCGGAAGCGGTTGACCACTTCAATTTCCACGGGGAACTTGGCAAAGCGGCTCTTGGCGGTGAGATAGTGCTGACGGGCCAGCACGGTGGTGGGTACCAGAATGGCCGCCTGCTTGCCGTCCAGCACGCACTTCATCACCGCCCGCAGAGCCACCTCCGTCTTGCCGTAGCCCACGTCGCCGCACAGCAGGCGGTCCATGGGACGGGGGGACTCCATATCCCGCTTGATTTCCCCGATGGAGCGCAGCTGATCCTCCGTCTCCGCCCAGGGGAAGTCGTCCTCGAACTCTGTCTGCCAGGGGGAGTCGGGGGAAAAGGCGTACCCAGGCTGGCGCTGGCGCTGGGCATAGAGCTGAATGAGACCCTTGGCCAAATCCTTGACGGCGGCACGGGTGCGGCTCTTGGCCCGCTCCCACTCTGTGCCGCCCAGCTTAGAGAGCTTTTTGCGCTCGGAATCCTCACCGGCGCCAATGTATTTGGCCACGCTGTCCAGCTGGGTGGCGGGGACATAGAGGACGTCGGTGCCGGCGTAGGCCAGCTTGAGATAGTCCCGATACACCCCGTCTGTCTCCAGCTTTTCCATGCCCACAAAGCGGCCGATGCCGTGGCGCTCGTGGACCACCAGGTCGCCGGGGGACAGGTCGGTGAAGGAATCCACCCGCCGCCGGTCGGCGCTGTTGGTCAGCCGCTTGGCCTTGCGCCTGGGGGCGGCCCGCCCCTCGGTGAGCACCGCCAGGGGGGCGGCGGTGTAGTTGAGGTAGTCAAACCCCGCCGACAGTCCGCCCACGGCGATGGTCACTCCGCCGGGAGCGGGCAGGTCGTGGAGGAGAAAGTCCACCGCCGAGCGAATGTGCCGCTCCCGCAGGAGGGACTGGAGGTTGAGCGCCCGCTGCTCGGTGCCTACCAGCACCACCGTGCCCACACCGGCGCGCTGATACTGCTGCAAATCCGCTGCGGCGGTGTCCAGGCTGACGCCGAAGGAGGACAGCTGGCGGCCCTGGGCGGAGAGGAGGGTTTTAGGGGGCAGGGGGGCGGAGGAGGTGGTGAAGGAGTCGAGGAAGCACAGGGGATGGGCGGAGAGGGTATGGAGCAGCGCCCCCAGGTCAGAGGCAAACAGGGCGTGTGCTCCGGGGACAATCTCCCGCTCAATCAGGTCCTTGATGTCCTCCCCCAGCTGCCAGAGCCAGTTCTTCCCCCGCTCCATCACCCGTCCCGACTCAGACAGGCACACGATGCACCCGGCGGGCAGGTGGTGGGCGGCGGTGGTGAGGGCGGGGTAGCGCTGGGGGAGCAGGCGGTCGGGGGTCATCTGCCAGGCGCCGTCTGCTCCCCGGATGGGCAGGGCCTCGTGGACGGGGAGAAACACCGCCCGGGTCAGCTGGGAGGTGCGGCGCTGGCTGGATACATCAAACAGACCCATGGAGTCCACATCCTGGTCCCAGAACTCAATGCGCACCGGCTGGCTCTGGGCGGGGGAAAACACATCCAGGATACCGCCCCGCAGGGCAAACTGCCCCACGCCCTCCACCTGCTGGCACCGGGTGTACCCCAGGGCGGCCAGCTGGTCGGCCAGAGCGGCGGGGTCGTAGCACCCCCCTGCCTCGATGCGCACCACATGGTCCTCCAGCTCCTGGGGGGAGAGGGTGCGCTGGAGCAGGGCCTCCACCGTGGCCACCACAAAGGGGGTTTCCCCCCGGGCCATGGCGTAAAAGGCGGATAGACGCTGGTGCTCCCACTGGCGGGAGGCCACCGCCCCGTCGTGAAAGAGGAATTCCCGGGCGCACAGCAGGGTGACGGGCTGGGTGGTGAAGGCGGTGAGGTCTTCACCCAGCCGCTTGGCCTCGTCCTCATCGGCGCACACCAGCACCACCGGGCGCTGGAGCTGGTGGTGCAGCCCTGCGGCGAAGTGGGCGCGGTGGACAGGGGAGAGGCCGGAGACGCTCACCGGGGTCTGCCCCTGCTCCAGCGCAGCGCGCAGCTGCGCAAATTCCGGCACCTGTTGGAGAATGTTAAGCAGTTGTTTCATGGTACACCTCACAGCACAGCGCAGTCAAAATGGGGGATGGGACGCATCAAAGGGGGATTATTTCTGGTTGAAGCGGTTCATGGCCCGCTCCAGGCCCTGCTCCAGCAGGCATTCCACAGCGTCCGCTGCCCGCTCCACGGCCTGGTCCATCACGGCTTTGTCCTGGCCCTGGAGCTTGCCCAGCACCCAGCTGGCCATATCGTAGTCCGGGTGGGGCTTGCCGCCCACCCCCACCTTCAGGCGGGGGAACTGGTCGGTGCCAAGGTGCTGGATGATATTTTTCAGGCCGTTGTGCCCTCCCGCAGAGCCGGACTTGCGCAGGCGCAGCTTGCCCACAGGCAGGTCCACGTCATCGGAAATGACCAGCACATGGTCGGGGGCAACCTTGTAAAAGCGGGCGGCATCCGCCACCGCCTCGCCGGACAGGTTCATGTAGGTGACCGGCTTCATCACCAGCACGCCCTGCCCGCCGATGACGGCGCTCTGGGTGAGGGCTTTGTGCTTGAGGCGCTGTATGGAAAAGCCCCCGCGCCGGGCCAGCTCGTCTGTGACGGCAAAGCCCACATTGTGGCGGGTGTTGTCGTATTGATCTCCGGGGTTTCCCAGGCCTACCACCAGCCAGGTCACCGGCGCTTTTTTGCAAAAGAGCATAGCACACCTCTCAAAACAGTTTTGGGATGAAAGACGGGGGCGAGGAAATATCCTCGCCCCCGTGTAAACGCTTGGGCTGTAAGCGGCGCTTAGACAAACAGCTTGGACACGGAGCGCTCCTCGTAGATGCGCTCGATGGCCTCGGCAAACATTCCGGCCACAGACAGGTACTTGATTTTGGGGCAGCGCTCGGCCACATCGGGCTGGGGCTGGATGGTGTCCAGGAAGAGCACCTCGTCCAGCACGGAGTTGTTGATGCGCTCGTAAGCGGGGCCGGAGAGCACGCCGTGGGAGGCGCAGGCGGTGACGGACTTGGCGTGGCCAATCTCCACCAGGGCCTGGGCGGCGTGGCACAGGGAGCCGCCGGTATCCACCATGTCGTCCAGAAGGATGACGTGCTTGTCGGTGACGTCGCCGATGATGTTCATCACCTCAGAGGAGTTGGCCTTCTGGCGGCGCTTGTCCACAATTGCCATGGGCATATCCAGCTTCTGGGCAAAGGCGCGGGCACGGGCCACAGAGCCTACATCGGGGGAGACCACGATGGTCTGGTCGTGGACGGCGGCGTAGCGGCGGAGGAAGTGGTCCACAAACACGGGAGAACCACGCAGGTTGTCCACGGGAATGTCGAAGAAGCCCTGAATCTGGTCGGCGTGGAGGTCCATGGTGAGCACCCGGTCGGCGCCGGCCCGGGCAATGAGGTTTGCCACCAGCTTGGCGGAGATGGGGTCACGGGGCTTGGTCTTGCGGTCCTGACGGGCATAGCCGAAGTAGGGCATCACGGCGCAGATGCGGCCTGCGGAGGCACGCTTGAGTGCGTCGATCATGATGAGCATCTCCATCAGCGTATCGTTGACGGGGGAGCTGGTGGACTGCACCACGAACACATCCGAGCCGCGCACCGTCTCGTGGATGGTCACAAAGTTCTCGCCGTCGGAGAAGGAGCCAACCTCAGCCTTGCCCAGGGGGATGCTAATCTCCTTGCAGATGGCCTCAGCCAGCGCCCGGTTGGAGCTGCCGGAGAAGATCTTCAGATCTTTGCCGTGTGATATCATAACTGCAAACTTCCTCTCGATTGGTATAGATGAACAGGGGGGGCATGGGGGAACAGGCCCCCCGCAAAAACCCAATGTACTTTTGATTATATCAGATAGTACAAATTTTTGAAGGGGTTTTTGCACTTTTCTGCATTTTGATTTCTTTTTACAAAAAGCCGGGGGAAAACGGGCTTGTGTCGGGCAAAACAGAGAGGATATAGGGGGAGTGCGGGGGTTGACGGTCTTTCTGTCTCCCCAGGGGGGATGTCCGCCCCTCTGGGGAGGACAGGGGTCACCATTTGGTTACTGTCACAGCTGCGGCAGGACGGGGCAGCCAGCGCTGGATGGGGCGGGTGCGGTAGATGTGGATGACCTCCAGCAGGGCGCACACCTTGTCGGCCAGGTTGACCACCAGGGCCTCCCTGCACCGGGGCAGGTGAATGGCCAGGGGGAACATATGGCTGACAATGGCGTTCTCCTCCTGGGGGGTGAGGTCGGGACACAGCTGGCGGGCGTTGCGCAGGGCAAACTCCGGGTGATCCAGGCACTGGTTGCCTGGATGGGCGGTGTGGTCAGCTGCGTCGTACAAATACAGGTCGTGGAGCAGGCCCGCTCGTGCTGCCGACCGGTAGTCCCACCCCAGGCGGCGGGCAATTCGGAAGGCCACATAGGACACGAACAGGGAGTGCTCGTAGCAGGTGACAGAGAAATGGTGACGCCACTGCTTCATGGAATGTACCTCTGGGCTGTCCAGCAGCGGGGCAACGCAGGCGAGGAACGCTTGGGTGTTCAGGTCATAACGGGACATGGCAAGACTCCTTTCCGCGAAACGATATGGGGTGATACGCCACCGCCGCCCCAGCGGGCGGCCCCGTTCCTACCTCTATTATAACAGCTTTTTTGGGGGATGAAAGGGAAAACTTCCGATTGTCAAAAATTTTCTTGACAGCAGGGGCAAAGTATGCTATGTTGACTGTACCAATACAGATAGTACAGCATGAAAAGTGCTGGCGGGAAAGGAGGCAGGGGATGCTCAACCTCAATTATCGGGACGGCCGCCCCATCTACGAGCAGGTGCGGGACGGTATGCGCCAGCTCATTGTGGCCGGGGCCATTATGCCGGGGGATAAGCTGCCATCGGTGCGCAGTCTGGCCGGACAGCTGGCAATCAACCCCAATACCATCCAGCGGGCCTATGAGGCGCTGGAGCAGGATGGGTATGTATACTCGGTTCCGGGAAAGGGCAGCTTTGCCGCCCTGCGGGAAGAGATTGACCAGCGGAGAAAGGCGGAGCTGCTGCTCCAGCTGGAGCGCACGGCGGGCGAGCTGCACTATCTGGGAGTTCCGCTGGAGGAACTGCTGGAGCTGGTTACCCGGGCGGGAACCAAGGAAGGAGGAGACGGTGTATGATTGAAGTCAAGCAGGTGGTCAAGTCCTTTGACGGCTTTTGCGCCCTGGACAATCTGACCATGACGGTGCCCAAGGGCTCCATTTACGGACTGGTTGGCCCCAACGGGGCGGGCAAGTCCACCATTTTGCGCCATCTGTGCGGGGTATACCGCCCGGACAGCGGACAGATCACCCTGGAGGGCGCTCCGGTGTACGACAACCCGGCGGTGAAGCGCCGCATGGTCACCATCCCCGACGAGCTGTACTACTTCGGTTCGGACTCCATCCGGGATATGATGCGCTTTTACGCCAAGGTCTACCCCCAATTTGACCCGGTGCGCTACAAAAAGCTGGCCGAAGCCTTTCCCGGGCTGGACGAGCGCAAGCCCATCCGCCGTATGTCCAAGGGGATGCAGAAGCAGGCGGCCTTTTGGCTGGCGCTGAGCTGCCGGCCGGACTATCTGCTGCTGGATGAGCCAGTGGACGGCCTCGACCCTGTCATGCGCCGTCAGGTGTGGTCCCTGTTGATGGGGGATGTGGCCGAGCACGGCACCACGGTGCTGGTCTCCTCTCACAACCTGCGGGAACTGGAGGATGTGTGCGACCACGTGGGGCTGCTCAGCCACGGCAAGGTGGCGCTGGAGCGCTCCCTCACCGATCTGCAGGGGGGCACTGTGAAGCTCCAGGTGGTCTTTGCCGAGGGGGAGCTGCCCCAGCTGGATGAGGACATTGCGGTGCTCCACCGCTCCAATGTGGGCCGGGTGTATACTTACATCGTCCGGGGTTCGGCAGAGGAAGTGCAGGCCAAGTTTGCCCGGTATCAGCCCATGTACCAGGAGGCGCTGCCCCTGACCCTGGAGGAAATCTTTATCTATGAGATGGGAGGCGAGGATTATGCGGTCCGGGAAATTGCCCTTTAACCGTGGGATTTGTGCCAAAGCGTTTTGGCGCTTCTGGCCCATCTGGGCGCTGTATCTGGTGGGCTGGCTGTTTGCGGTGCCCTTTACCATGGTGAATCGAACCAGCTATATGGAGGCGCTGGCCGGAGCGCCCGACAGGGAGGCGTGGCAATGGTTTGTCTCCCTGATGGAGGGGTTGACCCGTGGGGCGCCCGGCGCTGTGGCAGCCTGTATGGCGCTGTTTGCCGCCATGGCTATGTGCTCCCACCTGTACAGCACACGCTCGGCCAACTTCATGGGGGCGCTGCCGGTGCGCCGCAGCGGAATGTTCTGGAGCCACTACCTGGCCGGTCTGCTGGGGCTGGTGGCGCCGGTGCTCATCACCGCTGTGATAACCTTTGCCCTGTCTCTGCCTGCCACCTTCCAGGCCGCAGGGGATATCATGGAACTGAAAATCCAGGGATGGTGCGCTCTGGGGGGATGGCTGCTGCTGATGCTGGTATCCACCTTCCTGTTCTACTCCATGGCCATGGCGGTGGGGATGTTCACCGGCCATCTGCTGGCACTGCCCTTCCTGTACGGGGCTGTCAATATGGTGGCGGCGGTGAGCGCCCATCTGCTCAGCTATTGGTTCCAGTGGATGTATTACGGCTTCTATCAGGTGGAAATCATGTCCGAGCCGGTGCTGTGGTGTACCCCTGTGGCCAAGCTGGGGGAGGCATACATTCTCAATGGGGCGTGGTCTAAGGACAGCGCCGCCATTTTGCTCAGCTATACCGTCTGCGCCGCCGCTCTGCTGGCGCTGGCCCTCTTCCTCTATCGCCGCCGCACCATGGAGCGGGCCGGGGATGTGATTGCCATTGGAATCCTGCGCCCGGCATTCCGGGCCTGTGCAGGAGTGCTCACGGGGCTGTGCTTTGGCACGGTAACGGCGGGTACATTTTCCCTGTCCGCAGAGGGAATGCTGTTCTGGGCCGTGGTGTGGGGGCTGGTTGGCTCCTATGCCGCCCAGATGTTTATGGACAAGAGCTTCCGGGTGTTGGGCAAGTGGAAAAATGCCGCGGCCACCACAGTGTTCATTCTGGTGCTGTTTGCAGTGGTGCGCCTGGATGTGTTTGGGTTTGAGACCCGTGTGCCCCAGGCTGAGCAGGTGACCTCGGTGGAGGTACATACGTATTACCTCACCAACTGGGAGGGTGGGCTCGGCAACGGCATCCAACTGGACGACCCCGAGCAGATTGCCCAGGTGATAGCACTTCACAAGACAATCCTGGACGAATATGAACAGTATGGAGCGTCTGGGCGGGTTGACGGCCAAGACTGCATCCACAGCACCAACCTCCGCATCACCTACAACCTGGAGGGAGGGGGAACCCTGTCCCGCTTGTACACGCTGTACTATCCCTATGACTATCCCGCCCAGGGCGGCCTGGACCCGGACACCCCGGCGGGCAAGCTGCAGGTGCTGACCAGCCGTGAGGATGTAATAGAGCTCTGCTATGGCCTGGGCGAAATTGAGCGGCTGGAGGGCGCAAAGGCCAGTCTTTCCGATTCGTACATCTATATTTTGGGG
This sequence comes from uncultured Oscillospiraceae bacterium, assembly GCA_944387115.1. Taxonomy (GTDB): domain Bacteria; phylum Bacillota; class Clostridia; order Oscillospirales; family Oscillospiraceae; genus Enterenecus. The sequence goes on along the minus strand of CALXDR010000002.1, from coordinate 17,347 downwards.
CCGGATGATACAGGTGACAGCACCATGAGTGGCATGAGCACGAGTGAGGGCAGGGGGGACGATTCAGCGGTACAGATGAGTTTCGATGGGGATGCGGTGGCACTGATGAGTTCCGATGCCCAGCGGCTTCTGGCGGCCTATCGAAAGGATGTGGAGGAGGGGAACTTCCCGCCCATCACACTGCCCTCCGAACAGGATGAGCAGGATGAGACGGAGTGCCCCTATACGGTTGAGTTTATCTGGAATATTGGGGAGGGCAATGCCTATCACAGCACGTGGATAAATCAGACAGTGCCCGAGAGCGCTGTGAACACCCTGGCGGTGATTGAGGAGATTCTGCCCAACTATGCCCAGCAGGCGGAGTAACCGCAGAAAAATCATTTGGAACAATCAAGCCCCCGGTGTGTGGAAACTTTCTCTTTCCACACACCGGGGGCTTTGCTATAATGGGGAGAACGAATGCGAAGGAGGGCAAGCCATGACTGCCAAAGAGGAATTTGTGCACCTGTACCAGACCCACATCCACCGGGAGGGGAGCGGGGAGCTGTTGGAGTATCTGCTCAACAAAAGCGACTTTTTCACCGCTCCCGCCTCCGCCCGTTACCATGGCGCCTATGCCGGGGGGCTGTGTGAGCACAGCGTGAATGTGTACCGCTGTCTGGAGGATTATCTGGAGCGCCCCCGGGTGAAGGATACCTACGGCCTGGCCTACGAGGCAGAATCGGTGGCCATTGTGGCCCTGCTCCACGACCTGTGTAAAATCGGGTGTTACCGCCAGAGTACCCGCAATGTCAAAAACGAGGCCACAGGACAGTGGGAAAAGGTGCCCGTGTATCAGTATGAGGACAAGCTGCCCTATGGCCACGGGGAAAAGTCAGTGTACATCATCTCCGGCTTCATGCGCCTGAGCCGGGAGGAGGCCATGGCCATTCGCTGGCATATGGGCTTTTCCGGCAGTGAGGATGCCCGCCTGGTGGGACAGGCTCTGGAGCAGTACCCCCTGGCGTTTGCCCTGTCCACGGCGGATATGGAGGCTACATACTTTTTGGAAGGGGAATAAAGAAGCGTCCGAGCCGTTGCGAACAGCCCGGATGGACTGGAGCGAGGGATAACCATGAAAGGCAGGCGGAGCCTGCCATGGTTGTCCCGAGACGGAGGGAAGCCGGGCGTCGTGAGCAGGCGAGGCGTGACAAAGGAGAAGCGCCCGAGCCGTTGCAAACAACCCGGATGGACTGGAGCGAAGCCGAGAAGAAGTCCCCAGCCGTCACCCCGCAAAACCTCACCCGCTGTAGCGTGCTTCCAAGCATTCAATGGCCTGGGCTACGGCGTGCTCGTCGCAGTGGCCCAGGATGGTGGCCCCCCAATCACGCACGGCCTGGGCGCAGTTGGCGGGGGCGAAGGGGATGGCGGAGCAGGAGAGCATGGGCAGGTCATTCTGGTTGTCCCCGATGCAGTAGAGATTTTGGGGCGCAATGCCGTACTGCTGGGCAATCCAGGCCACCATGGCCCCCTTGTTGCTCCCCTTTGCGGTGACTTCCAGCAGATAGGGGTTGGAGAAAATGACCTCGTACCCCTCCTGCCAGTGGGCGAGCAGATGGGCCTGCACCTGCTGGAGATAGGGGTGATCCTGCTCCAAAATCACCTTGACCCAGGGGGTGGGCATATCCTGAATGGGGCACTGGATGTAAGGGGCGCCCACCCGCTCCAGGTGAATCTGGGTCACCTGGTTGGGGTTGTGTACATAGATATCCTCCTGATGATAGGCCTCAAATCCCAACTCGGGGAAGGTCTGGGCGCACAGCTGAGCCAGCAGCTGCGGGGCGCCGTCGGGCAGGTAGGTGCGCTTGAGGTAGCGCTGGGCCTGGTAGTCGTACACGGCCGCCCCGTTGGAGAGCACCACGGGGGCGTTAAACTCCAGACCCTCCTTGCAGATTTGCGGGGTAAAGGTGCGGTGTGCCCGCCCGGTGGCAATGGAAAACCGGCCGCCCTGCTCCATGAAATGGCGGATGGCCGCCTTGTTTTCCCGGGAAACTGTGTGGGAGCTATTGTATAAGGTGTCGTCGTAATCGGTAAACAGCATCACGCCGTCAAATTTGCCCATGGCTGGTGTCCTCCTGTGGTGTATTGGCTCCATGATAGTCCTCTTCCTGGGGATGTGTCAAGGGCAAGCCCCCGGGGCGGTGTGGAACTTCCTGTGGAATTGTGCAAGGCAGAGGGGGCTTGTGCAAATCGAGAAAGGCAAAAGCTAGAAAAATCTATTTTGGGGGTTGACGGATGGAGAAAAAGGGTGTAGGATAGCGCTGTAACTGTTTTGTAACCAATTGACTGAAGTTTGTAACCCCTACGGGCCAGGCCCGTATTTACTTTAGATTGCTAGGAGGCGAGGGCCATGCATTCCATGAGCCAGAAGCTGAAAGTACATATCCAGACCCTGCGGGACAAGGTGGGCGCTGCCTGGAGCAAGGGACGGGAGCAGGCCGCCCGGCTGTATGGCCAGGCCGCTGAGAAGGGTGCGCAGGTGGTTGCGTGCACTGCGGACAAGGCCGGGCAAATGCGTGACCTCGCTGCGGATAAGACTGCGCAGGCCCTTGCGCTGGCAGGGGACAAGGGAGCACAGATATACCATCTGGCTGCCCAGAAGGCCGCCCAGGGCTGGAGCGCAGCAAAAGTGCGTGGCCACCAGGTGCGTCTGGCGGTGGCCCGCCACCCGGTTTCTCCCCTGCTCTACGTGACCATTGTGGCCCTGGCAGTGGGTGCAGTCTCCTTCAAAGGGATGTATACCCGGGCCTATGTGCTCAATGTCAACGGGGAAGATGTGGCCCTGCTCTCTGACGAGGGGGAGCTGGAGAACATTGTCTCCGGCGTGGAGACCCGTGTGGCCCGCATTCTGGGTGAGGAGTACGACTACGAGGCGGACATCTCCATCACCCCCGCCTTTGCCAGCGCCCAGGAGCTCAGCGACGCCACCGCTGTGGAGGACAACCTGTTCAACAGCGTGGGCGCCATTGTGGAGGGCTACGCCCTCTGCGTGGACGGCGAGGAGCTGGGCTATGCCGCCACGGAGCAGGAGCTGATGGCTCTGCTGGATGAGATTGCCGCGCCCTATATGGATGAGAACACCGTGCGCTATGACTTTGCCGAGGATGTGGACATCTATCCCGTGGAAATCCCCTCCAATACCGAGATGGATTTGGACAAGCTACGCACCCAGCTCACCTCCAGCCGTGTGGAGGAGGCCTACTACACCGTAGAGGCCGGGGACACCTTCAATGCCGTGGCCTATTCCCTGGATATGACCCCCGCAGAGCTGGAGGCCCTCAACCCCGATGTGGAGCCCGCCGAGCTGTGGGTGGGTCAGCAGCTCACCATCCAGCAGGCTGTGCCCGCCCTGTCCATCCTCACCCAGTCTGAGGTGAGCTATGAGCAGGTGGTTGAGAGCCCTGTGGAGTACATTGAAACTGCCGATATGTACGAGGGTGACACCGCGGTGAAGGAGCGGGGCGCCGACGGCCTGGCTCAGGTCACCGCCCAGGTGTCCTATCTCAACGGCGTGGAGCAGAGCCGGGAGGTGCTCTCCACCGACACCATTCAGGAGCCCACCACCACCTATATCTACAAGGGAACCACGCCCCGCCCCGTGACCGCTTCCAAGGGCTACTATATCCGTCCTATCTCCGGCGGAACCATCACGTCCGGGTTTGGCTACCGCTATCTGTTTGGTTCCTACTCCTTCCACCAGGGGGTGGACTTTGCTTCCTCCTATGGCACTCCTATCAAGGCCGCTGACGGCGGCACGGTCACCTATGCCGGCTGGCAGGGCAGCTACGGCAAGCTGGTGGTCATCACCCATGACAATGGGGACAAGACGTACTACGCCCACTGCTCCTCGCTGGATGTGAGCGTGGGGGACAAGGTGTACCAGGGGCAGGTCATTGCCCGGATGGGTTCCACGGGCAACTCCACCGGCAACCATGTCCACTTTGAGATTCGAGTCAATGGACAGCCTGTCAATCCCATGGACTATATCTAAGCCGTAGAGGGCTGCGGCCGTCCCGTTGCGGGGGGCGGTGCAGCCCGGCGGAGCGCTGCGCTGCAATGCGCTGGCGATGCGTATCAGGACTGCCGGAGGGGTGTGGACACACCTCTCCGGCTTTGTGCGTCTACAGAATAGAACATATGTACTAAAAATCTCTTGACAAACCTTCCTGGACAGCGTACCATATGGGTGAGATACTCATGGCGTCCCGGCAGGCCGGGGCAGGAAGGCAAGGCGTTGTGTATGAAGGCCAGATACTATGTGTTTACAGTGACCACCCAGGCCGCCGGTGGGGAGGGGTGTACCCAGCGCAGGCTGGTGCAGGTGGGAGCCGCCCCTGCCCCCGCTGGCAAGGTGGTGGAGCTGGCCCACTGGCGCAGGGAGGCGGAAGCGCTGGGGCCGGATTTCACACTTGAGGAGGAGGGGGCCAGGCCGGGTCAGCCGGACTGGGATGGGGCGGAGCAGGCGGAGGAGGAGTGCCCCCAGGCAGGGTGCAGCGCCTGGGAGGAGGATGAGGGGCACAGCGGCCACCAGCATCCCGTTCAGCGGGGCAGGGGGCTGCTTTGGTGCGCCGAGCTGCTCACCGGTCTGCTTGTGGCAGGGCTTGTGGCGGTGACGGCGGTGCATCTGCTGGGGGCGTGAGAAAAAGTGGGGGACAGTGGGTTAGATGTCTTTACAAATGGGGTATGCTATGGTATACTTTCAGAGTATGTGCCGTAGGCACACACCGCCAACTTAGTTTCGGGACGAACAGCTGCGGTACAGCAGGATTCACCCACCCGTTACCCAGTGGCTGGAATTTTTAGAAAGGTGGAATTACCCATGATTCGTAAGGACCAGAAGACGGCCGTGATCGAGGCCAACCGCACCCACGAGACCGACACCGGCTCCCCCGAGGTGCAGATTGCCATTCTGACCGCCCGCATTCAGGAGCTGACTGAGCACCTGAAGGTGCACACCCACGACAACCACAGCCGTCGTGGCCTGCTGAAGATGGTCGGTAAGCGCCGCAAGATGCTGGATTACCTGGCTAAGAAGGACATCGAGCGCTATCGTGCCATCATTGCCAAGCTGGGCATCCGGAAATAATTGTGTGATGATAGGGCGGCGTGTACCCACGCCGCCCTGTTTTCCATCCAGTCTGCCGGACTTGACACTGATTTAGCAGTTGAACGCGGGCCTCCCCGGGGGACCTGGGTTCAAGTGCTAAAAAGGTGTCCGCTCCGGCGCAAATGCTTGAAAGGAGCGAAGCCCTATGTCAACCGTCATTACCCATAAGCAGTTTGTCAACCACAAGGTGTACGAGACAACTGTGGCCGGCCGCCCCCTGAAAATTGAGGTGGGCAAGGTGGCAGAGCTGGCAAATGCCTCTGCCCTGGTCAGCTACGGCGAGACCACTGTGCTGGTGGCAGTCACCGCCTCCCCCCGTCCCCGGGACGGAATTGATTTCTTCCCCCTGTCTGTGGACTTTGAGGAGAAGCTGTACGCCGTGGGCCGCATCCCCGGTTCCTTCATGCGCCGGGAGGGTCAGCCCTCTCTCCCCGCAGTGCTGGCCTCCCGCCTCATTGACCGCCCCATCCGCCCCCTCTTCCCCAGCGACCTGCGCAACGATGTGGTGGTCACCTGCACCGTGATGAGCCTGGACCCCGACTGCTCCCCTGAGGTCACCGCCATGATTGGCGTATCCGCCTGCCTGTCCTACTCGGATATTCCCTGGAACGGCCCCATCGGCTGTATGGAAGTGGGCTATGTGGACGGCCAGATTGTGATGAATCCCACCCTGGAGCAGAAGCACGCCTCCCAGATGGACGTCACCGTGGCGGCCACCATGGAGAAGGTGGTCATGATTGAGGCGGGGGCCAAGGAGATTCCCGACGAGATTATGTACCAGGGCATTGTGGAGGCCCACGAGGAAATCCGCAAGCAGGTGGCGTTCATCCAGGACATTGTGGCGGAAATCGGCAAGCCCAAGTTCGAGTACGAGCACGCCGACTTCAACCAGGCGCTGTTTGACGACATTGTGGCCAACTTCCTGGAGGAAGCCCAGGCCGCCATGGACACCGACGACAAGAACGTGCGGGAACAGCGCTGGAACGCCATGATTGACCACTGGCACGAGAAGTATCTGGAGCAGTACCCCGACATGGACAAGTATCTGGAGGAGTTCACCTACAAGCTCCAGAAGAAGATTGTCAAGGCCTGGCTGCTGGAGGGCCACCGTGTGGACGGCCGCGCCAAGAATGAGATTCGCCCCCTGGCCGCCGAGGTTGGGGTGCTCCCCCGGGTACACGGCTCCGGCCTGTTCACCCGTGGACAGACCCAGGTGCTCTCCGTGTGTACCCTCAACACCCTGTCTGCCTGCCAGAAGCTGGACACCATTTGGGAGGAGACGGAGAAGCGCTATATGCACCACTACAACTTCCCCGGCTACTCCGTGGGCGAGGCCCGCGGCGCCCGCTCCACCAACCGCCGGGAAAAGGGACATGGCGCACTGGCAGAGCGTGCTCTGGAGCCGGTGATTCCCTCTGCTGAGGAGTTCCCCTATGCCATTCGTGTGGTGTCTGAGGTGCTCTCTTCCAACGGCTCCACCTCTCAGGGCTCCATCTGCGGCTCCACCCTGGCTCTGATGGATGCCGGCGTGCCCATCAAGGCCCCTGTGGCCGGTATTTCCTGCGGCCTGATTCAGGATGACGACGGTTCCTTTACCACCTTCATCGACATCCAGGGGGTAGAGGACTTCCACGGTGAGATGGACTTCAAGGTGGCGGGCACCAAGCAGGGCATTACCGCCATTCAGATGGACCTGAAGAACGACGGTCTGACCCATGCCATCATCAAGGAGGCGCTGGACATCACCCGGGACGCCCGTCTGGCCATTTTGGACGAGATTATGCTCCCCTGCATTGACCAGCCCCGGGCTGAGGTGAGCAAGTATGCGCCCAAGATGATTACCATGAAGATTGACCCCGACAAGATTCGTGAGGTTATTGGCAAGGGCGGCTCGGTCATTCAGAAGATTACCGCTGAGTCCGGCGCCCAGGTGGACATCGAGGACGACGGCACCATCCACATCGCCTCCCCCGACGCCGCCTCCTGCGACATGGCAAAGAAGATGATTGAAACCATCGTCTTTGTCCCCGAGGTGGGGCAGCTGTACTACGGCAAGGTGGTGCGCATTCTCCAGTTCGGCGCCTTTGTGGAGCTGGCTCCCGGCAAGGACGGCATGGTGCACATCTCCAAGCTGGCCAACCACCGGGTGAACACGGTGGAGGACGTGGTCAACATCGGCGATATGATCTGGGTCAAGGTCACCGACATCGACGAGAAGGGCCGGGTCAACCTCTCCTACAAGGATGCTCTGCGTGAAATTGAGGCCAAGAAGGCTGCCGGGGAACCGGTGAAGTAAGCCCATTGGCAGTGTAAACGGCGGGCGGCCCTTTTTGGGGCCGCCCGCCTGGTTTTTGGGGCGGGAAGGGTGGGACAGGGAAAGGATGAGGGGAGTTCTTTTCATCCAGAGGGGAGATGCCAGCTGCGCCCAGGCAAGACCCTCTCCGGAAGGGCGTTTGATTGCCGAGGACAACAAAGCGGGGACAGCTGGTGCTGTCCCCGCTTTGCTTGCAGGTTTTTTGGGGTGGAGGATGCCTTAGCCCTCCTTGGAGCAGAGGATGCCGGTGAGGGCCAGGCAGGGCTTAAACAGCACGGCCACGGCCACATAGGCGGCAAGGAAGGTGCCGGGCAGGCTCATCAGCCAGCCCGGGATGGGCATTGCAAAGCCCATGTCAACAAACATCAGCAGGAAGCTCATCACCACAACCAGAATCAGGGCGATGAAGAAAATGCGCAGGAAGTAGGCCAGTGTGCCCTCCATATTCTTCACGCCAAACAGGCGCAGGAAGAAGTTGCCCATGGCAGGCAGGTCAATGATGGTCTCCAAGGTCATGCACAGGCAGAAGCCGGGGATGAAGTTGGTCAGGAAGGTTTCAAAGGTGAGGGGAGGGGCAATGCCGGCCATGCTCTGAGAAATCTTTACATAGAGGGTCATCACCAGGGTGACAACGATGCCCAGGATAATGTTGAATACCAGGGGGAACTTGCTCTTTTTGCACATATCTCTTTTCTCCTTTACAATGGATTGCCGCCGCCCCGTTGTCCTGCACCAACACCGGCGGCACTGCGCCACACACATCTTATAAGATGCAATATGTGTGCCAACTTGCAAAACAGACAAAAAATCCTGAGTTAATCCCGCTTTTTAGGGTAAAAATCAAGACTGCTTGGAAGGGGATTGAAAAAATCCCGCACATATGGTAGAATACCTGTACACATTATGTACAGGTGGTGGGAGCGTGGAGGCGCTGCAACTGAGTAGAGAGGCGTTGCACCAAAGGGGCGGGCTGCTGGATCAGATGCTGGACAAGCTGTTTGACAACGCCATTTTGGTGGATGACCAATGCCGTATACTGTATCTGTCCAAGGGGACGTTTTCCGACCCGGAACAGGAGGCGGCTCTGGTGGGAAAGCCGGTGCGGGCGCTGGACAGGGTGTCGCCCTTTGACCTGGTGCTGCGCACCGGGCGTGCCCAGACGGATTTGGTGCTGGAGCTGTTTGGACGCCGGTGTGTGTCCAGCCTATACCCGGTGGTGGATGGGGGGTATACCATTGGGGTGGTGGGTGTGATTATGGTGCGCAATCCCAACCGGCTCAAGCGGCTGTTTTCCACCATCAGCAAGGAGGATAGCGCCTTTCAGGGGCTGTACCGGGACATGGCCCGCACCGAGAGCGGGTACGGACTGGAGGATTATCTGGGGGAAAGCCCGCTGGTGGCCGACCTGCGTGAGAAGGCCCGGCGGGCGGCGGAGAGCGAGGAGAGCATTCTGCTCATTGGGGAGACGGGCACAGGCAAGGAAATCATCGCCGGTGGGATTCACGGGGAGCGGCACCGGGGGAGTGCTGCGCCCTATGTCACCATCAACTGCACCGCCATTCCGGAAAATCTCCTGGAATCTGAGCTGTTTGGCCATGAGAAGGGGGCCTTCACCGGGGCAACCGAGGCGAAAATGGGGAAATTTCAGCTGGCAGGGGCGGGGGATCTTCTGTTGGATGAAATTGGGGATATGAGCCTGCAAATGCAGTCCAAGCTGCTGCGGGTGCTGGAGTCCCGTGCCTTTGAGCGGGTGGGAGGCCATACCATCATCCCCCTCAATGCAGGAATCATCGCCGCCACCAACCAAAATCTTCTGGTTATGAGCGAGCAGCGCACCTTCCGGGCGGATTTGTACTACCGCCTGTCGGCGCTGGAGCTCCACCTGCCTCCGCTGCGGGCGAGAAGAGAGGATATACCCCTGCTCATCGACCACTTTTGCGGGCAAAAAGGGGGGAAGCTGCGCCTGACCCCCGCCGCACTGTGCGCCTTGCAGCGGTATTCCTGGCCGGGAAATGTGCGCCAGCTGAAAAATCTGGTGGGGCGCTGGCTGGTGTTTTATGACGGGGTGCAGATTACAGAGGGGCACGTGGAGGATGAACTGACCATCGGTCAGCGCAGCTACAATGAGGCCTTTGGCGTGCCGCCCCAGTGCAGTGGGGCGGCAGGGATGTGGAACGGGTGTGGGCCTGCCCGTCCCCGGTCCCTAGAGGAGCAGGAGCGGCAGGCCGTGGAGGATGCCCTGGAGTATGCCCAGGGGAATCGGGCGCTGGCTGCCCGGGTGCTGGGGATTTCCCGCACGGCCCTCTATCAGAAGCTGGAGCGCTTTCAGCGCAAACGCCAGGAGATGACCTGAACAAAAACCGCCCGGCACCTGAATGACTTCATTCAGGTGCCGGGCGGCGTGCTTTTGTTGTCACTTCAGCTCTAATCGGTGGAGCACTGCGGTAAACCAGTGGGGGAGGGGGGCCTCCACCGTCATGGATTGCCCTGTGGACGGGTGGACAAAGGTGAGCTGTGCGGCGTGGAGGCACTGCCCTGCCAGGCCGGGATAGGGCTTCTTGGAGCCGTACACCGTATCCCCCAGCAGGGGGTGGCCGATGGAGGCCATGTGTACCCGGATTTGGTGGGTGCGCCCCGTCTCCAGGCGGCAGGTAAGGTGGGTATAGCCGCCCCGGCTGTCCACCACCTGGTAATGGGTGACCGCCTCCCGCCCCTCCCCGGGGCGGCATACCGCCATACGCTTGCGGTCTGTGGGGTGGCGGGCAATGGGGGCGTTTACCGTTCCCCGCTCCTCCCGGAAGCCCCCCACGGCCACGGCGTGATAGAGCCGGAACAGGGAGTGATCCTGAAGCTGCTGGGCCAGGGCCAGGTGGGCGCGGTCGTTTTTGGCGGCAATGAGCAGGCCGGAGGTGTCCCGGTCAATGCGGTGTACAATGCCCGGGCGCAGCTGCCCGTTGATGCCGGACAGGGAGGCTTGGCAGTGGTGGAGCAGGGCGTTGACCAGGGTGCCGTCCGGGTGGCCGGGGGCGGGGTGAACCACCATGCCCACGGGCTTGTTGACTACGATGACATCCCCGTCCTCATACACCACATCCAGGGGGATGTCCTGGGGAATGAGGTCAATTTCCTCCGCTTCGGGGGGATAGACGGTGAGGGTGTCGCCGGGGGAGAGGCGGGTGTTCTTCTTTACCGGCTGGCCGGCCAGGGTCACACGGCCCTCCTCCAGCCACCTTTGGGCGGCAGAGCGGGTGAGGCCGTCCACGCTGGCGCTGAGGACAGCGTCCGCCCGCCCGGACTGGGAGATGGTGAGGGAAAAGCACTCCATTAGGCATTGTCCTCCTGCTCGGGGTGGGATTGCTCATAGAAAAACAGGATGTATACAGCCAGCAAAACCACCCCCACGGTGATAAAGCAGTCTGCCACGTTGAATACCGCAAAGTTCATAAACAGGGTGCGGAACATATCCGTCACATAGCCCAGGGCCACCCGATCGATGAGGTTTCCAATCCCTCCGGCGACAATCAGGGTGGCGGCCCATATCCCCAGCTTCCCCGCAATGATACGGCGGGCAACCAGCACCAGCATGGCTGACACCAGCAACATGGAGATGAGGGTGAGCAGCCAGGTGTGTTCTTGCAGGATGGAGAAGGCCGCCCCGGTATTTTGCACATACGTCAGATCCATGACATGGGGGAGGAAGGGCACAGAACTGCCCAGCGGGATGTGGGTGCGCACCAGGAGCTTGACCACCTGGTCTGCCAATACCAGCAGGGCGGCTACAATGGCATACAGCATAGGGAAATCACCTTTCTAAAACGCTCCGCCGGAATGAGCAGTTCCGGCGGAGCGCAATGGTTTTGTGGGGAATGTCAGTGCAGCTGGCAGCGGTTGCCGCCCAGCTTCTCATCAATGGCCTTGGCGGCCCGTTTGCCGGCGCCCATGGCCAGGATGACGGTGGCAGCGCCGGTGACCGCATCACCGCCGGCATAGACAAACTCCCGGCTGGTCTGCATGGTCTCCTCGTCCACCACAAAGCAGCCGCGATTGTTGACGGTGATGGTGGGGTCGGCCATGCGAATCAGGGGGTTGGGACTGGTGCCCAGGGCCATGATGACGGTGTCCACATCCATGACAAAGTCGGAGCCAGGCACCACCATGGGGGCCCGGCGGCCCTTTTCGTCGGGGGTCTCGCTCAGGGCCATCTGCACGCAGGAAATGCCCTTCACCCGGCCGTTGCCGTCGTTGAGCACGGCGGTGGGGTTGGTGAGGAAGTGGAACTGAATGCCCTCCTCCATGGCGTGGTGGATTTCCTCGGCACGGGCGGGCATCTCCGCCTGGTCACGGCGGTACACCACGTGTACCTCGGCGCCCAGACGGCGGGCACAGCGGGCGGCGTCCATGGCCACGTTGCCGCCGCCCACCACAGCCACGCTGCGGCTGGCGGGGATGGGGGTGTCGTAGCCATCTTCCCAGGCGTGCATCAGGTTCACACGGGTAAGGTACTCGTTGGCGGAGAACACCCCGGCCAGCTCTTCGCCGGGAATGCCCATAAACTTGGGCAGACCGGCACCGGTGCCCAGGAAAATGGCGTCGTAGCCCTGCTCAAACAGCTCTTCCAGGGTGAACACACGGCCCACCACCATGTTGGTCTGAATCTGCACCCCCAGAGCCCGCAGTTCCTCTACGGTTTTGCCCACAATGGACTTGGGCAGGCGGAACTCGGGAATGCCGTACACCAGCACGCCGCCCACGGTGTGGAAGGCCTCGAAGAGGGTGACGGAATAGCCCCAGTTGGCCAGGTCGTAGGCGCAGGCCAGGCCGGCGGGGCCGGAGCCCACCACGGCTACATGGCGGTAGTTGTTGGGGTACATGGGCACGGCGTGGCTGGTTTGGTGGGCCAGGTGCCAGTCGGCCACAAAACGCTCCAGACGGCCAATGGCCACGGCCTCGCCCTTGATGCCGCGGACGCACTTGGCCTCGCACTGGCGCTCCTGGGGACAGACACGGCCGCTGATGGCGGGCAGGCCGTTGGTGGAGGTGATGACCTGATAGGCGCCCTCGAAGTCGCCCTCAGCCACCTTGGCGATGAACTCGGGAATGCGCACATTCACCGGGCACCCCTGGACGCACAGGGGGTTTTTACACTGGAGGCACCGGGCGGCCTCGCCCTTGGCCTGCTCCTCGGTGTAGCCCAGGGCCACCTCTTTGAAGTTACAGGCGCGGATTACAGGGTCCTGCTCGGGCATGGGGGTGCGGGGGGCATTGCTGAAAGCCATTACCGGTCCTCTCCTTTCTTCATCTCGTCGGCCTGGCGCTGGAGGTTGCAGTTGTGCTTCTCCACAGCCTCCGCCTCCTGGGGGCGGTACACGCTGAGCCGGTTCATCAGCTCCTCATAGTCCACCTGGTGACCGTCGAAGTCGGGGCCGTCCACGCAGGCGAACTTCGTCTCGCCGTTGACGGTGCAGCGGCAGCAGCCGCACATACCCGTGCCGTCCACCATGATGGGGTTGAGGGAGACGATGGTCTTCAGGTTGTGGGGACGGGTGGAGTTGCTCACCGCCCGCATCATGGGCACCGGGCCGATGGCCAGCACCAGGTCGTACTGGTTGCCCTCAGCCAGCAGCTGCTCCAGCTTCTGGTTGACGAAGCCCTGCTCGCCGTAGGAGCCGTCGTCGGTGGTAATGTAGAGGTTGGTGCAGTTGCGGCGGAAGCTCTCCTCCATGAACACCAGCTCCTTGGAGCGGAAGCCGATGATAACATCCACGTGGGCGCCCGCTGCATACAGGTACTTGGCCTGGGGGTAGGCAATGGCAGAGCCTACGCCGCCGCCGATGACCACAGCACGCTTTACACCCTCCAGCTCAGTGGGGTTGCCCAGGGGCCCCACCACATCCAGCAGGATGTCGCCGGGGTTGAGCAGGTCCATCTTCTGGGTGGTTAGACCGATGCGCTGGTACATGATGGTGATGGTGCCGCGCACGCTGTCGTAGTCTGAGATGGTCAGGGGGATGCGTTCACCCTTTTCGTCCACACGAACCATGACAAACTGACCCGGCAGGGCCTTTTTGGCGATGGCGGGACACTCCAGCTCCATCAGAGATACCACGGGGTTCAATGCACGCTTGGTTACGATGATAGGCATAGTATTCACTTCCCGAGTCAAAATAGATTAAGGGTCCAAAGGGTCTTTCCTCATTATAAAAGAAAAGACCGGCATTGGCAAGAGAGGAATTAAAAATCCCGCCGTAAAATTCTCGATTTCATGTATAGAAGGGATTTTTCAGGACATACTGACAAAAAAGTAAGGGTCGAAATGGAAACGTGTGAAGTGCGCAATTTCGCCGTTTCCCGGGAAATATGGTCTGAAGAGAGGGGAATGGAAGCATGGGCAGCACAGGAATTACAGTCGGCCCGGAGCGGGATGAAAACAGGGTGTGGGGAGGGTACTATGGGATTGTTTGAGCACGCAGGGGCGGTGCCGCCGCCCCATCCCCGGCAGGAGCCCCGCATTGAGGCGCCCCTCACGGCAGATGGGATTGCCCAGGTGTTTGAGGGGTGTGCGGACTTTGGGCGGCGCACCCTCTATTTGAATCAGGACCCTACCCGCCCGGTAGAGGCGCTGTTCATCGTTGGGCAGGTGCGCAACGAACGGGCCAGCGACTATGTGCTCCGTCCCCTCACCCAAAATCGCGCCCTGGGCGAGGCGGTGGACTTGGACCATGCCTTTGACCTGCTGGCAAAGGGCGGGGTATATCCCCTGGCGGTGTCGGTGCGGGATCGGGCCGACCAGGTGGTGTTTGACCTCATTGACGGGTGGACTGCGCTGTTTTTCCCCGGAAAGAATCAGGTGCTCACCCTGATGACTGCCACGGAGGAAAAGCGCTCGGTGTCCAGCCCGGAAAACGAGCCGGATGTGAAGGGGGCACGGGACGCCTTTGTGGAGAGTGTGCGCACCAACACCTCACTGGTGCGCCGCCGGCTCCGGGCTCCTTCTCTAAAAATAAAGGAGCACAAGGTGGGCCGGCAGAGCGTCACCCCGGTGGATGTGGTATACCTGGACGGGATTGCCAATCCAGAGCTGGCGCAGGAGGTGGGGCGGCGGGTGTCGGCGCTGGACGTGGACACGCTGGTGATGACGGGGACGCTGGAGCAGTATCTGGTGGATGAGGCGTCCACTGCTTTCCCCATGACCGCCTATACCGAGCGGCCTGACCGGTTTTGTGCCGGATTGGCAGAGGGACGGGTGGGGGTTCTGGTGGACGGCATCCCCATGGGCTGGCTCTTCCCCGCCACCCTGGACAGCTTTTTCCGCACGGGACAGGACCGCAGCACCAACTGGGCGGTGGCCTCCGCCCTCTCTCTGGTGCGCTGGTTGTGTGCATTTATCACCCTGTTTTTGCCTGGGTTGTATGTGGCGGCGGTGCTCTATCACCCGGAGCTGATTCCCCAGCGGCTGACCCAGTCCATCATTGCCGCCAAGGCGGATGTGCCCTTTTCCACCTTGGGGGAGGTGTTGGTGATGCTGGTGGCCTTTGAGGTGCTTCAGGAGGCGGGGCTGCGTCTGCCCGCCTCCATCGGACAGACGGTGTCCATTCTGGGCGGCCTTGTGGTGGGCTCGGCGGCGGTGGAGGCCAAGCTGGTCAGCCCGGCGGTGCTGGTGATTGTGGCCATTGCGGGCATTGCCGGGTACACGGCCCCCAGCCAGGACTTTGCTGGGGCGCTGCGCATTTGGCGCTTTCTCACCACACTGTGCGCCGCTGTTTTGGGGCTGGTGGGGCTGGTGCTGGCCGGGATGGGACTGGTGTGGCGTCTGGCCGGGCTGGAGAGCTTCGGCGTGCCCTATCTCACGCCCTTTGTCACCGTTGGGGGGCAGCGGGTGCAGCGGGCGCCGGTGCTCCGCCGGCCGCTCCCCTGGATTAAGACCCGGCCGGGCTATCTCCGTGGAGAGAATCGGAGGAATCAGGGATGAAAAAGCTGTGGAGTGTTGCGCTGGGCCTGTCCCTGCTGCTGTGTGGATGCACCCC
This sequence comes from uncultured Oscillospiraceae bacterium, assembly GCA_944387115.1. Lineage (GTDB taxonomy): Bacteria > Bacillota > Clostridia > Oscillospirales > Oscillospiraceae > Enterenecus. The sequence goes on along the minus strand of CALXDR010000002.1, from coordinate 1,863 downwards.
CACTGCCCGGGAGCCCGACCAGCTGGATTTGGTGGCGGTGCTGGGGGTAGACGGGGGCGGTCCCGTGATTTTATATGGAGTGGGACGGGGAGATACCCAGCAGCCAGTGCGTGCTGAGGCTCAGGGGGAGACGTTTTTGAGCGCCAGAGAGCGCCTGCCCTGGTCGGGGGAGCGGGAGCTGGCCCTGACCAATGTGGAGCATCTGGTGGTGGGGCCGGATGCGGATTTGGCTGCGGTGTTGTACGGTATTTTGGAGGATAAGGAGCTGGGAGCCTCTGCCCATGTGTGGTTTAGCGCCAAAGGGGCGCAGGAGCTGCTGGAGGGGGGCGGCGATCCGGTGGGCCAGCTGGAGCTGCTGCTGCGTCAGGGGGTATCCAGTCCCACAGTGATAGAGGTGTTGGCAGGGCTGTGTGACCACGGCACGGCCCCGCTGCCCCGGCTGTACTGGACGGGAGAGAAGCTGGAGGCGGGGGAGGCGGTGCTTTGGCAGCAGCGTGTGGAGCTGGAGCAGGGTGAACGGATGGAGAACTGGGGGGATTGACAATGGAGGGACAGCAAGCTCTGGGGAGAGGTCAGGGGCTTTCTCCCCGGCAGATGCGCAGGACTATGGCGCTGGGCGGATTGTCCTTGTGCGCCGCCGGCAGCGGACAGGTGGATTGGCGGTGGGTGTTGGTGTTTCTCCCCGTGGTTTCTGCGGCGGGAGGATGGCTGGTGTCCCGCCTGAAGGACAGCGGGCTGGAGGGACGGCAGAATGGACGGGCAGTGTGCGTGCTCTATGGGGCGGGGGCGGTGCTCTTGTTGGGCCGGGTGCTGGAGCGTGCTGTAAATCGCCTCACTCGGACGGGAGGGAGCGAGGAGCACTGGGGGTGGATGCTCCTGCTGCTGGCGGCCTTTCTCTGCTGGCTGTGCTGGGGAAAACAGGCGGTGTTCTTCCGAATGGCTGAGGTGCTTTGGCTGGCAGGCGGGGCGCTTACGGCGGTGCTCACGGCGGCGCTGCTCCCCCATGTACAGTGGGCGTATCTGATGAGCAGCAGAGCCGGGTGGTGGACCTCTCTGATGTGGCTGCTGGAGGTGTCGGCGGCAGGGGTATATCTGGTGCCCCATCTGGGCGGGGTGGTTCCGTCGCCGGAGGGGCGGGGAAACAGCGGGTGGCTGTGCCCCGGATTGCTGGGGCTGCTCTTTGCTGTGGTCAGCGCCCTGACGGTGGGGTGTCTGGGCTGGGCGCTTGCCAGCAGGCTGCCTGGGGCCATCTTCTTTGCCACTGGGTCTATTTATACCACCTCACGGCTGGAGGGGCTGGTATCTGCGCTGTGGCTGATTCCCGACCTGACACTGGGGGCGTTGCTGGCACGCAGCTGGGGAACGGGGTGGCGTGCAATGCTGGCGGTACTCCTTGCTGCGGCGGCGGCCTGGTGGGGCATAGCCGGGCGGGTCGGTCCTGCGGTGGTTGCTCTATTGGTGGTGTGTCTGACTGGGTTTACCTCAGTGCTGCCCCAAAAAGCGCAGAAATAGTGCCGATAGACCACGAAAGACACAATATATTGTGCCTTTCGTGGCAGCGCAGAAAAAAGTGAAAAAACTTGCCGAAACCTGTTGACAAATGCGATAAGGTTTGGTATCATAACTGAGCGCTTGAGAGAGCCGGAATAAAATTCGGAACTCAGGCAACAATAAAATCGCTGAGCAAGCGAAAAAAGAACAAAATTCGAAAGAAAAAAGTTCTTGACAAGCGAGGATAAGTGTGTTACACTAAAAACCCGCTTGAGCCGAAGGCGAAGCGAGTTGTACCTTGTAAATTAAACAACGAAGAATACACGAAGCACCAGAAGGACAGAGAGTCCTTCAGGAAACTGGTAACAGTAA
>CALXDR010000001.1 GCA_944387115.1 uncultured Oscillospiraceae bacterium | reverse complement strand
CGCAAGTCCAAAAAATATTCATCCGCAGTTTTTCTGGAATGACCTTGGATGGTTTCATGGTACGCCAAAAAGTCCCGTAGAATGGGCGGCGCATCGGTACGATAATCTGGCATAAGCTTGGCGAGCAAAACAGATTGTCTGGGTATACGGCGGCAATGATGGGCGCAATCTGCCCAGTGCGCATCAGTGCGCAAGGCGCCGGCAGGATTGTCAACATCAGCATCGGAATGCGTAGATTGCAAACAACATATGCGACCATATACAACATAGATACAGCGCAATCTGATAGAACCGGATTCAGGAGAATCTCCAGAGAAAACGGCCTGAATTTGGAGAGAGGCTGAATACGCCTCCCCTTAACTCAACAAAATTTTTATTTTGTTGAGTTTTATATCTGCTCGCCCTAACCTCCTTCCCTGGTGAAGTTTCGTTGTTTGGCAGGTATGCTCGTCTGCATAGGTGGTTTATGTGATGGGATTGTGTAAAGGCGCTGCTGCGGAAAAGGCCGTGCCGGAATCACACCCAGGCACGGCCCATTGGAATGCTTGCGGCATCCTTGTGTGAACGCCGCAGAACTGCTTAGATGAGCGCGGCAATGGCCTCACGGATTGTGGTAATCCGAATGAGGGTCAAACCCTCTGGGACAATCAGCTTTCCGCTGCTTCTTGCCGGGACCAGGCATTTGGTGAAGCCAAGCCGCCGCACCTCGCTCAGACGCTGGTTGATGGCGTGCACTGCACGCAGCTCTCCGGTCAACCCGACCTCCCCGATGGCAGCCAAGTCATAGGGCACCGGTTTGTCCCGAAAGCTGGAGGCCAGCGCCACGACAAGGGCCAAATCCGCCGCCGGCTCATCCACCGACAGCCCTCCAATGACATTGACATAGAAATCGCAGTTGGAGATGGTCAATCCCCCCCGCTTTTCCAAAACTGCGGAGAGCATCATAGCCCGGTTATAGTCAAATCCGTTGCTGGAGCGCCTGGAGTTTCCGTAAGCGGACGGCGTGAGCAGCGCCTGAATTTCAGCCAAGACGGGACGCACCCCCTCCATCACACAGGTGACACAGGAGCCTGGGGTATCCTGGGGACGCCCTGAGAGCAGTGCCTCCGATGGGTTGGGCACCTCGCTGAGGCCCTGCTCCCCCATTTCAAACACGCCGATTTCATTGGTCGCACCAAAACGGTTCTTCGCCGCCCGGAGGATGCGGTAGGAGTTGTGCTCCTCCCCTTCAAAATGCAGCACACAGTCCACCATATGCTCCAGCACCTTGGGGCCTGCCAGAGAGCCCTCCTTGTTGATGTGTCCCACCACCAGCACGGTGATGCCCATCCCCTTGGCCAGGTGCATCAGGGTCATGGTACACTCCTTCACCTGGGCCACACTGCCCGGCGATGCGTTGGAATCTCCATTGTAAATGGTCTGTATGGAGTCCACAATGAGGATTTCCGGCTTCTGCTCCTCTACGGCCGCAACAATCTCCTCCAAATTGGTCTCAGAGAAGAGAAATAGACCCTCGCTGCGGATGCCGAGCCGCTGCGCCCGCAGCTTGATTTGCCGCTCAGATTCTTCCCCAGAGACGTAGAGAACATGGGCAAACTGACACAGGTTATCACAAATCTGGAGCATCAGCGTGGACTTTCCGATACCAGGTGCGCCGCCAACCAGCACCAGGGAGCCTTTTACCGCCCCTCCGCCCAGCACACGGTCCAGCTCACTCATGCCGGTGTGAAAGCGCAGTTCATCCGAAGCTTCCACCTCTGCAATGGGCTGTGGACGGCGGGCCTTGCCCACGGGTGCAAATGCGGCGGTCCCCCGCTTCTTGCTGTCGGCAGCTGCTGAAGCGGGCTGTTCTGTGATGGTATTCCATGCCCCGCAGGCAGAGCATCTTCCCTGCCACTTGGGGGTTTCATTGCCGCACTGCGTGCAATAGAATATTGTCTTAGCCTTTGCCATGGCAGTTCTCCTGTTTAGTCATATATCATGTAGAGTTGCTGCAAATAGGCCCCCGCCATCGCCAGCACCAGCCTTCGCTGGTAGGCGTCTGTCATCAGCAGAGAGCTCTCTTCCCCGTTGCTCAAAAATCCGCACTCCACTAAAATGGCGGGACAGCTGATATGCTCCATCAAGTATACCGGGGAGGGAAATTCCTTGGCGTTGCGGAGGTTCTCTGGATCCACCACCATGCGCAGCATCTCCTGGGTGGTCTCCGCCCACTGCCGGTTGGATTCCGTGATGGTGTAGAACACCTGGGCACCGGAATAGCGGGGGTCTGTGAAAAAATTTTGGTGGATGGACAGCAGCATTGCCCCTGGAGTTTCGTTGACGATTTCCACACGGCGCTTCAGGTCGGATGTCTTGCGCTCCCGCACCGTATCCCCTTCCTGGTGCAGCGAACAGTCCGTTGTGCGTATCATCAAAGTCTCCTGGCCGAGAAAACCCAGCAGCGCATCCAGCTTCAATGCCAGCGCAAGGTTCAGTTCGCTCTCTTTCACGCCTGAGGCCGTCGTGGCTCCGCCGTCCTCCCCGCCGTGTCCGGCATCGATGATGAGCACCGGCTCCGGCTCTGACAGCTGGGCCGGACCATCCGCCGGAGCGGAGCGCTCTGTGGCCATCACGCCGCACAGCGCCAGCGCTCCAATCAAAACCCAAAGAAAAAACCTGTTTCCCTTCATTTGCTCTGCCTCCCCCCTCTGTCAGCTTATGAGGGGCGGGCAGTCATTATCCTACGCAATCAAAGATAGGAAAACACTTCGTGGTGACGCTCCGAGATGGTGACGGCGAGGTGTGGGAACCCATCCCGCAGCCATTGCACCAGCACGGGACACACCACCTGTTCGGTGGGATAGTGTCCGGCGTCAATGAGGTTGAGCCCCAGCGCCTTGGCCTCCAGGAACTGATGGTATTTTACATCGGAGGTGACAAAGGTATCACATCCCAGGGTCAGCACCTGCTCCATGAAGTCGGCGCACGCTCCGCCTCCGACAGCCACCCGATGGACGTTTTTCCCTCCGTCCACCAGGCGCAGGCCGTTTGCCCACAGCTTCTCCTTCACCCCGCTGGCAAAATCATAGAGCGGCTGGGATGGCACCACCCCAATGCGGCCAATGCCGTATGCACGCCCAAAGGAGTCCACCCCGCTCTGACAAAGCTGGGACACCTCCTCCAGGCCAAGGCGCTGCGCCAAGGCGTCGTTCACCCCATCGGATACAGCGTCCAGATTTGTGTGGGCGCTGATGACCGCAATCCCCTGCTCGATGAGGGCCAGGAGGATACGCCCTGACAGGGTTGCATCCGTCACCGCTTTGGCTCCGCCAAAAATGACAGGGTGGTGGGAGATAATCAGCTGTGCACCCAGCTCCGCCGCCTCTTCAACCACCGCCTCGGTGACATCCAGCGCCACCAGAACCCGTGTCACCGCCCGATTCCCTCGCCCAACTAGAAAGCCAGCGTTGTCAAACCCCTCCTGCAAGGCAAAGGGCGCTTTCTCCTGGAGCAGTGCAAATACGTCTGCCACAGTTGTCATGTGGGATACACCTCCATCATCGCTTGTAATTCCCGTAGCAGTGCTTCCAGCCGGGCAATCTCCGCCCTGTCGGGAAGCGCAGCACGGCGATGTCCGTCCAGAGAGTGGGTCACCTTTTCCGCCAACATTTCCAGATAGGCTCTGCGCAGAGGGTCGCAGCTCTGCTGTCCCGCCAGCAGCTCACCTGGCGTGAGCGGCGCCATTTCCCCCTGGCGCACCACCAGAATGCTGTATAGACGCCGCCCTTCCTGGGCAATCCGCTCCTCTATGATTTCGTAGTGATGGGTTTGCAGATACTGCCGCAGCTCCACAAAGGAGGTCATCGGCTGCAACAGCAGCAGCTTTTCCCTGGCCCAAGGGGCCGCCTCCAAAATCGAGGCGATGGTCTCGCCCCCCATACCAGCTATGGAAATCACATCGGTTTCTTCTGGGGAAATTCCGCTCAGACCATCACACAGCCGAAAGGAAAACTGATTGCACACGCCATATTGATGGGCAGTTTCTCTGGCCCGGGACAGCGGACCGGAGCGCAAGTCCGCCGCAATGGCAGAGGGAATGCGCCCCTTTAGGATGAGCCACACCGGCAGATAGGCGTGGTCTGTGCCGATATCCGCCAGGCGCATCCCCTGGGGCACCAGGTCGGCCACGGTGCGTAATCTCTGGGTGAGTTCCATAGTAACCTCCTACCACATTCCAATCGTATCTATAGAAAGGGAAAGAGCGGATAGCCCGCCCTTTCCCTTCAGAAGCTTTCCAGTTTAGCCGATGGCGGAGTTGAGCTGCTCCAGCAGGGCCTCCACATCCACGCCGTGCACCATGCAGGCCTGCTCCACGGTCTCACCGCGGGAGGAGGGGCAGCCCAGGCAGTGCATACCGATGGACAGGAAGATGGGGGCAGTCTCCGGAGCGATGTCCAGAATGTCGCCGATGATGGTATCCTTTGTAATCTTAGCCATTTGAAATGACCTCCTTGTTATAGTAGTACCCCAACAGTATACCCAAAAGCGCCGTCTTTTGCAAGGGGGTCTGGCCAAAATACTGTCTTATTCTGTACACGTTTTCAAAAAGGCATCCAGGCGGTCAAGGCCCTTTTCAATCTGCTCCATGGAGGTGGCATAGGACCAGCGCACAAAGTTGGGTGCGCCAAAAGCGCTGCACGGAACTGTAGCCACCAGACCATGCTTGAGGAAAGCTGCGGAAAAATCGTCCCCGGAATGGATGACCTCACCGCAGATGGTCTTGCCAAGCAGCTGTTCCACGTTCATCATGACATAGAAGGCACCCTCCGGGTTGATGCAGCTGACTCCTTCCATCTCATTGAGCCGCTTGACCAAATAGTTGCGCCTGGACTCAAAAGCCTGTCTCATGGTTTCCACCATCTCCTGCGGGCCGTTCAAAGCCTCCAGCGAGGCCGCCTGGGAGATGGTACAGGGCGAGCCTGTGGAGTGGCTGAGGTAATTGCTCATGACCTTGGCGATGTTTTCTGGAGCCAGGGCATAGCCAATCCGCCAGCCTGTCATGGCATAGGCCTTTGACACGCCGTTGATGAGGATGGTACGCTCCTTCACCGGCTCGCCCAGGCTGGCCACCGAGGTAAAGGGCCGTCCATCGTACATCAGGCAGTAATAGATTTCGTCGGCGATGATGTACAGATCATGGCGGACACATACCCCGGTCAGGGCCTCCAGCTCCTGCTTTGTGTATACCATTCCTGTGGGGTTGGAGGGATTGTTGAGAATCATGGCCTTGGTTCTGGGGGTGACGGCGGCCTCCAGCTGTTCCGGCGTAATCTTAAATCCGGCACACTCCTCTGCGGTAATGACCACAGGCACACCGCCCACCATCCGAATCAGCTCCAGATAGCTCACCCAATAGGGAGCGGGGAGAATGACCTCGTCCCCCGGGTTGATGATGGCTCGCAGCGCCGCATATACGCAGTGCTTTGCCCCGCTGCTCATCACTGCCTGGCTGGAGGCATAATCCACCCCGCAATCCAGCTTCATCCGGTTGCAAACGGCCTGCTTCAGCGCCGGAAGCCCAGAGGCAGGGGTGTATTTGGTCATGTTCTCTGCAATTGCCCGCTGTGCGGCGGCCTTGATGTGGTCTGGCGTTGCAAAATCCGGCTCGCCAGCCCCAAACCCGATGACATCCAGCCCATCCGCTTTCATCTGCTTGGCTAAGCTGTCAATGACCAGCGTCCTGGACGGTTCAATGGCGCAGGCCAGTGCGGAAAGCTCCTTCATGTGAATCCCTCCCAAATATTCTATAGACACAGTATAGAGTACACCTTGCAAAAAATCAAGTATTCTCTCTGGATTTCCGGTATTTTTGCAGGCCGTAATTCTTCATCCTGCAAAATCAGCGATTATCCTGGCTGGTGCGCCGGGGGGCACGCTCGCAATTCTTTTGATACAGCAGGAACAGCCCCCGCACCAACAGGTCATGGTCGTAGACAATCTCCCGCTTGCAGCGCCCAAACACCTCAGGCATATCCTCCCCAGTTGCAATCACACAGGCAGCCTCGACTCCGACGGCCTCCTCCAGCATCTCAATCAGGCGGTCAATCGCCCCGGCATATCCATAAATCATGCCCGCTCGCATGGAGTCCACCGTATTGCGCCCCAGGGGGGTGTGTACCCGCCCCATGGAGATGTGGGGCAATTGTGCGCCATGTTGGGACAATGCCTCCAGCGCAATGCCCATCCCCGGCATAATTGCGCACCCCTCGAAGGCGGAATGGCTCATATAGGAGAAGGAGACGGCAGTATTGGCATTGATGACAATGGCGGGCGACGGATAGAGGGCGGCGGCCGCCACGGCACAGGCCACAATGTCGCTTCCCAGCTGGTTGTGCACCTCGGCCTTAATGTTCAGCCCTGTTTTCAAGCCGGGCCCTACCACCAGGGGCGACTGCCCCGTAACCCGGCGGATGGCCTGGGCGTAAACCTCCGTGACCGGAGGGACCACGCTGGATAAAATCGCCCCGGTGACGCAGCGGAAGCTGTGTCCATAGAGCTGGAACACGCCCATCAGGCCAATGGCGCACTGGTCCTCGGTCATACGCAATTCTGTCCCCAGTTCTGAGAGGAATTGCAGCGCCCCCTGTCCATCCAACAGCGCAACGGTGGTTTTGGTATTGCCAATGTCTACAGCCAGAATCATAGGTAAACGCCCTCCTGCGCAGTACAATGAAATCATTATACCACTGCACATATAGCTCTGTCACCTGCTTTTTGTGAAAATGGGCGCACGTTCTTCGCCGACTGTGGTGTGCTTCCAGGCAAGCAGACGACCCAGAACCGGGAGCACGGCTCTGGGTCGCTTTTCATAGAATGATACAGATCAGTCCACCGGAGCCTTCGTTGATGATGCGCTCCAGTGTCTCTCTGAGTTTTTCTCTGGCATCATCCGGCATACGCCGCAGCTTACTCTGCAGGTCCTCCCCCACCAGCTCATGGAAGGATCGCCCGAAGATGTTGGTATCCCAAATGCGGGCACGGTCCCCTTCAAATTGCTGGAGCAGGTAGCTCACCATTTCCTCCGACTGCTTCTCATTGCCCATAATGGGAGACACCTCAGTTTGAATGTCCGCCCGCAGCATATGAATGGATGGGGCTGAGGCCCGCAGGCGCACGCCATACCGGCCTCCCTGCTTGAGCACCTCCGGCTCTTCCAGGGTCATCTCGTCGGTGTCTGGCAGGACAATGCCGTACCCGGTTTGCGCCACCTGCTCCAGGGCGCCCTCAACCTTCTGATAGCTGCGGCGCATCGCTGCCAGCTGGGTAATCTGCTCAATGAGGTCGCCGTCATCTGCGATGTCCAGGCCGCACCGCTCAGACAGGGTGGAATAGAACAGGCTTCGAGGCAGCTCCAGCGTAGCGGTGACGACACCACTGCCCATGTCCATGCGGTTGAGCACGGCGCTGCCAAGCTCCTCCCGGTCTCCCATGGCGGCAATGGCATGCTCGGCATCCCGCAGGCGCTGCATCCCCGCCGTCTCTTCCCGGATGACGTTGTACATACTCTGCCTGATGGGATGCTCAAACGGGAGGGCATCCACCCAGGAGGGGAGAAACAGGTTGAGCTGCTTGATGGGAAACTCATGGAGCACCCCGCAGATGATTTCACTCACCGCCTCCTCATCCAGGGCCAGACAGTTCACGGCCAGACAGGTGACATCATAGCGCTCGGCAATGTCGGCCTGAAGAATTTGCGCCCGCTCGCTGTCTGGATTTTGGGAGTTCAACAATACCAGAAAGGGCTTTCCAAGGGCTTTTAGCTCCTCAATCACCCGCTCCTCCGCCTCCAGGTAATCCTCTCTGGGTATGTCCGTCACGCTGCCGTCGGTTGTCACCACGATACCAATGGTGGAGTGCTCCTCAATGACCTTGCGTGTGCCGTATTCCGCTGCCTGGGTCATGGGGATTTCCTGCTCAAACCACGGAGTCATTACCATGCGGGGCTGCTCGCCATCCATCTGTCCCAGCGCGCTGGGGACCATGTATCCCACGCAATCAATGAGGCGCACAGAAAAGGTGCCACCATCCTCCATGGAAATCACTACAGCGTCCTCGGGCACAAATTTCGGCTCCGCCGTCATTACCACACGCCCGGAACCGCTCTGGGGCAGTTCGTCTCTGGCTCGGTCCCTCATATAGGTATTTTCGATGTTGGGCAGCACAAGGGTCTCCATAAAGCGTTTGATAAAGGTGGACTTCCCCGTGCGCACCGGCCCCACCACACCAATGTAAATATCGCCCTGGGTGCGCTGTGCGATTTCCTCATACAGCTTTTCATGTTCCAAACCAGATTCCTCCCCGTTGTGGTTTGCTCCATCGTATGCGGATAAGCTGTGGGATATACCCCAAAACCAGAAGCCCAGGCGTGGCAGTGCCGCACCTGGGCTGTGGTGGATGCCCCATTATCCCCGCTTGGTGGGGATGAGAAGCAGCGTGCCCGGCTTGGGCTGTTCCTCCGAAAGCTGATTGGTCTGCTGGATATCCTGGATGGTGGATGCGCAGGATTTTGCAATGTCCCACAGAGTCTCACCCGGAGCGGCCATTCTCAAAATCACCGACGGTCTTGGCCCGCCCCCTCCGGCGCCTTCCCTGGGGCGCACAGAGGTGACACAGGGCACCTGATCCATCTGGGTATGTACCCAGGAAAACTCCACTTCCGTGCGCAGCTCCACACCCCCGGTGACGGGCACTCCTGTGGTCTCCCCCATGGGGCGGCACTGACAATGGCCCGGATGTGTGCCCGGTATGGCAGTGCGGCACGGCACACTCAGCTGACAGGAGAGGTGGTATAATGCGTCCTCCTCGCTGAGACACAGCGCCTCCATGCGGGTTTGCGCCGTATACAGCACCCCGCCCTCCGTCTCCTCCCTGGTACAGGAACAAACGGTGGTGGTGCAGTCCAGCACCTGCTTGATGGGGACGGCAGACTGGCACAGCGTCCGCCCGCTCTCCCGTCTGGCATCCCAATGGGTTTGGATACAAAGCTGGACGGGGGTGCGTTCCACCTCCAGCACACAGCTGGTGGCATACAGGTCTGCCAGAATGGTTTGGGTGGTCTGCGCCCAGATGACAGCTTGCACCTGCGCCTCTATGGAAACCTCCAGTTCCCCGCCCTCCAGGCGGCATTCCGTGTGGTCCAGGGAGATACGCACCTCCGCCTGACTCCCCTCCTCGGCGCAGGAGGCGTCGAAAATCTGGGAGAAGGGCAGCTCGAACTTGGCGGGCCAGAGGGCGCCGTCGCTTTGACACATGGCGACCAGAGATACCTCGCCCTTGCACACCAGCTTCTTGCCGATGATTTTGGCGTCCAGAGTCCCCGCCTCTACCCGATGGTAGAGCAGCGCATCCGGCTCCGGCTTCGAGGCGGGCAGGCGCAGCACGTCTGAGAAGGAGAAGGGCTTCTCCATCACCTCTGCCATGCGATGCTCCGGCCAGTGCTCGGTGCGCAGCTCCACATGGGGGTCCTTGTCGCCGCACTCCACCCCGGCGGTCACCTCCTGGGGCACACGGCGGTATACGCAGGCGGAAAAGACCACCTCCACCCGTGTGAGCAGCTTTCTCGGATTGACTGCCCTGGTATCTGCCGAGGCAATGCTTGCACAGCAGTGTACCATGCAGTCCTTGCCCAGGTGAGGACGGTCCTTGGCGCACTGTACCGGGATGGACACCTCCAGCGCCCGCACAGAGGACTCACCCTCCGGGATGTACAAAATGGCCATGTGCGCCGTGGCGCTCAGGTGCAGTGTCCCCTCGCCCGCCGTGTGCTCCCGGAGGGACACCCGCCCAGTCACGGATACGATTCTTGCGATGTCGGGAAACGCATCGGGCACAATACTCTCCAGCGTTTCCTCCTGTTGAAACAGGCCGTCAAAGACCAGTTGGTACCCCTCTAGCGTGTGGCGCTGCAATTCCATAAGGCGTTCTCCCCTTGCTCCTGTGTCGATTCCGCCGGCTGTGACAGCCAGGGTCATTGCTATCCATATGCAGGGAGAACGCCTGGTATGTCCCCGGTCAGTTCATATGCAGCAGCTTCCGCACCAGGCCGCACAGAGCCTTCGGGAATTTGACTACCATAATGCGCATAAAAAACAGCCCCCTTCCCACGACTGGATTCTATCACAGTCTATGAGAATGGGGGCTGTCCGGTTCCATCAATGTTTTCCGCTTTCCCAGCTTGGGCGCTCCTTGGCCTGTTCGTACAGCCGCAGATAGCTCTGGTACCGGCTCTGGGCAATCTGTCCGTCCGCTACGGCCTGACGGACGGCGCAATCTCGTTCTTTCACATGGGCACACCCCACAAACCGGCACCCATCCCGGTAGGGGGCGAAGTCCCGGAATACCTGGGGCAGCAGCTGCTTGGGCACCTGCTCCATCTGCTCCACATCAAAGGCGGAAAATCCGGGGGTGTCCGCCACCAGGCCGCCGCACAGAGGAAACAGCTCCACATGGCGTGTGGTGTGCCGTCCCCGGCCCAGCCGCTCACTCACCTCTCCCACCGGAAGGGCAAAGTCAGGGCACAGCGCATTGAGAATGCTGGACTTTCCAACCCCTGAGTTTCCCGTGAAGGCAGATAGCTTTCCCTCCAGGAGCTTTGCCAGTGCATCCAGCCCCTCCCCCGTGGCGGCGCTCACCTGAAGGGTGCGGAACCCGGCCTGGGTATAGAGTGATTCCAACGCATCGGAACGGGCCAAATCACACTTGTTGAAGCAGATGATGGGCTGACACTGCTTGGATTCTGCTATGGCCGTCATTCGGTCAATCAGATAGGGGTCTGTCACGGGAATGGCACTGGAGGCCACGATAATCAGCTGCTCCAAATTGGACACCATGGGCCGCTGAAACTGGTTTTGGCGCGGGAGAATGGCATCCACCATGCCGGAGCCATCCGGCGTCTGGGTGATGGTCACCCAATCTCCCACCAGCGGGGTGATGCGCTGATGGCGCAGCTTGCCCCGGCCCCGGCAGGGCACGGGCTGGCCGCCGCCAATGTCCACATAGTAGAAGCCGCTGAGGGCTTTGATAATGCGTCCCTCCATGGCTTAAAAGTGGAGCGTATAGCTGTCAACCTGCTCGCCGTTGACATAGATGACCACCTGCTGCTCGCCCAGGGCAGAAACCTCCCGGCTGAGCACGCCCACGGAGCTGTCCACCGTGCCGTCAAAAATCACGCTGGGGCCCACGGTAATCTTGACAGATACCGTGCCGGAATACTCGCTCAAATCCACAGACACAGTCTGCGTTGTGGGCAGAGGCTCCGGCGTGGGGGTAGGCGCAGGCGTGGGCGTGGGTGCAACGGTGGGCGTTGGGGTGGGCTCCGGCGTGGGGGCAGGCGTGGGCGTGGGCTTGGGGCCGACGCTCACCTGGAAGTTGATCTGGCTGCCCTCCTCCACCTCGCTGTTCACGGGGAGACTTTGCCAGATGATCTCTCCTGCGGCATACTCAGAGCTGTTGAACTGCTTGACGTCCCCCAGCTTCAGTCCGAATCCCGCCAGCTGAGCGGTGGCCTGGTCAATGTCCATGCCCACAAAGTTGGGTACCGTGACCGGCCGTTCCTCGGGGCCCTGGCTGATGACGATGGTCACCTTATCCCCGGCATTGACCAGGGTGCCCTCCATGGGCGTATAGGAGATGATATACCCCTTTGTCACGGTGGAGGAGTGCTCGTAGGTCTGCTCCACCACCAGCTTCATATCGTCCTGGAGCATTTTCAGCGCCTGGCGGGCATCCATCCCCAATACATCGGGCATATAGTCGTTGTCCTTTCCGCCGCTGACGTTGACCACAATGGTGCGCTGTCCACCCCGGACGGTTTCCCCGGCCTCGGGGGTCTGCTGGCAGATCTCCCCCTCCTCGTATTCCTCGTTGTAAACCGTCTCAGACAGCTCCACTTGGAATTCGCCCAGCAAATCCGGCCGCTTCTCCAGCTCCTCCATGGTGTATCCTCTCAGGTCAGGCACCTCATACTCCTGGGGGGTGGCAAACATCCCTTTGAAGAAAAAGTTCCAGACAAAGGCGGCAATGCCGATGACAAAGAGGAGAATCACACCCACTGCATAGGCAATGGGCGGAATCTGAAAGCGCTTTTTCGGCGCCTCCTCTTCCTCTTCCGCCTGCTTTTCCGGCTTTCCCGACGGGATGCGCTCCCACCGGGTGGCGGCATCTGCGTCCCCCTGGGCATTGGCCGCCCGCTCGCTGGATGTGATTTCCGGGAGCTGCACCACCACGGTGGGCTCGTCCACCTCCTCTGCCTCACCGCCCTCGGGGGCGGCAATGACCGCATTGGGGTTTTTGCGGAACTCCTTCAAATCCTCCAGCATCGCCTCCGCGGAGCTGTAGCGCTGATTGAGGTTGGGCGCCATGGCCTTCATGGTGATGGCCTCCAGAGCGGGCGGAATCTCTGGATTGAGCTCACGGGGCGGAATGGGGATGGAGTTGATGTGCTGAATGGCCACAAACACAGGGGTCTCACCCTCGAAGGGCAATCGCCCGGTGAGCATCTCATAGAGTACCACACCGGCAGAGTACAAGTCGGAACGACCGTCCACCTGGCTGCCCTTGGCCTGTTCCGGGGAGATATAGTGCACCGAGCCCAGGGCCTCCTGGGTGAGGGTGGCCTGGGCGGCACTGGCCAGACGGGCAATGCCGAAGTCGGCCACCTTCACACTGCCGTCCCGCAAGACCAGGATGTTTTGGGGCTTGATGTCCCGGTGTACAATCCCACGGCTGTGAGCATGGCCCAGGGCACGTACAATCTGGGTGATAAAGTGAATGGCCTCCCGCCAGTTCAGGGGCGTGCCCCGTTTTTGCATATACTGCTTAAGGGTCATGCCGTCGATAAGCTCCATGACGATATAGTCCACACCATCCGACTGACTGACATCATACACCGATACGATGTTGATGTGGGACAGCATGGCAACTGCCTGGGATTCATCGTGGAACCTGCGGCGGAAGTCTGCGTCATTGGCCAGCTCCGGCTTGAGAATCTTCACAGCCACCAGACGGTTGAGCCGGTGACAGCGGGCCTTGTAGACCACTGCCATGCCGCCCGTCCCGATGCGCTCTAAAATCTCATATCGGTTATCGAGCATTTTACCTATGTACTGATCCATGGTAAATGTTCCTCCTAAGTATCCATCTGCGCCAACACAACGGTGACGTTGTCAGGGGCGCCCTGCTCCAGGGTGGCCTGTAGCAAAGCGTTGCACTGCGCCTGTGCGCCTGGGCTGCGCCGCAGAATCTCCAGTATCTGCTCGTCCGTCAGGACATTGATGAGCCCATCCGAGCACAGCAGCAGGCTGTCCCCGCCGCACAGATGGGTGCGGTACAAATCCTCGTTGACCTCGGGGTCCACCCCCAGGGCCCGGGTAATCAGGTTTTTGCGGGGGTGGCACCGCGCCTGCTCCGGCGTCAGCTCCCCCCGGTTGACCAGCAGCTGAACCAGGGAATGGTCCTGGGTGAGCTGTTCAATGCCCCGGTCGCAGATGAGATAGCAGCGGCTGTCGCCCACATTGACCAGGTACGCCTCACCCCGGAGAAAATACGCACCCACCAGGGTAGTGCCCATCCCCTGATACTCCTCATTGGCCTGGGCCATCTCATACACCACCTGGTTGGCCCGTCTGCAGGCCGTATGCAGCATATGGGCCGGGTCTACCGAGGGGCCTTTCTCCTCGTACATCTCCTCCACAGTGGAGAGAAATGCGTTCACCGCCACCGTGCTTGCCACATTGCCTGCCTGGGCGCCGCCCATTCCGTCACATACAACTGCCACCGAAATGTCTTCATCCAGCAGGCGCAGGCCGTAGCAGTCCTGATTCTCCCGACGGGCAGTTCCGATGTCTGTCAATCCATACAGAATCATTGGGGTTGTTCCTTTCCAGAAAGAGCACCAGACTCCTTCATCTGTTTCCGACGCAGCTGTCCGCAGGAGGCATCAATGTCGCCGCCCAGCTTTCTGCGCACAGTTGCCGTCACACCGTGGGCCTCCAGCCGCTGCTGGAACTGCCGCACCCTCCGGCTGGGCTTCAGAGGAGACTCCTCTATGTTGTTGAGGGGGATGAGATTGACATGGGCCTGCTGTCCTTTGAGCAGTGCCAGCAGCTGGTCTGCGTGGGCATCGCTGTCGTTGACACCGTCAATCATGGCGTACTCGTAGGAGATACGCCGTCCTGTAGTCTGGAAGTAGCGGCGGCAGGTGTCCATCAGCCGCTCCACACCCACTGCACGGTTCACCGGCATGAGGCGGGAGCGAATCTCGTCGTTGGGCGCATGGAGCGATACGCTCAGCGTCAATTGTAACCCCAACTGCGCCAGCTTGTCAATCTGATTGACAAGGCCGCAGGTGGACAGGGAGATGTGGCGCATACCGATGTTCAGGCCATCGGGGTGATTGACCAGATGGAGAAACCGCACCACCTGGTCAAAATTGTCCAGCGGCTCCCCGATGCCCATCATCACAATGTTGTGAATGGTAGCCCCGCTGTCCTTCTGGGTGAAAATGACCTGGTCGAGAATTTCTGATGCGGTCAGGTTACGCACCTTTCCCCCAAGGGTGGAGGCACAGAACACGCAGCCCATGTTGCACCCCACCTGGCAGGAGACACACACAGTATTCCCATGTTGATAGCGCATTAAAACCGTTTCGATGCAGCTGCCGTCGGACAACCGCCACAGATACTTGATGGTGCCGTCCAGCTTGGATTCCTGGCGGCGCTCCACCACCGGCACGGTGAGGGTGCAGTGCTCCTCCAGCTGCTGGCGCAAAGACTTGGGCAGGTTGCTCATTTCGGAAAAGGATGTAACCCCCCGGTGCAGCCACTGGAATACCTGCTTGGCCCGAAAAGCGGGCTGGCCCAGCTGGCGGAAAAAGTCCCCCAATTCCTCCAGCGTCATAGATTTCAAATCCACGTTCATTGCGTCCCCTCCATTCGGCGCAGCTTGGCCACAAAAAATCCGTCGGTATCATGGATGTGGGGCCAGAAGGTCATCATTCCCTCCTGCTGCACCCCCCAATGGGGCAGCTGGAAGGCCTCCAGGGCGAAGTCCTGATGCCCGGCCAAAAAGGACCGTACAATCTCCTCGTTCTCCGCCTCCAGCAGCGTGCACGTGGCATAGAGGAGCACCCCGCCGGGACGGACATAGGCAGAGCAGTTGTCCAAAATCCTCCGCTGCACTTCGGGCAAGCCCGCCAGCGGCTCGGGGTCTTTATAGCGGATGTCGGGCTTTTTGCGAATGATACCCAGCCCCGAACAGGGCACATCAGTGATGACGGTGTCAAACTGTCCCCGCCACGCCGCCACAGGCTGGGCAGCATTTTGGAGCATGGGGCGCATGATGGAAGCGCCCAGCCGATTGCGCCCTGCTTCCATCAGGGCAATTTTGTGGGGATGGATGTCGCAGCTGACAATCTCCCCTTGATTGCCCAGGTCTATGGCGGCGGCAAAGGACTTCCCGCCCGGCGCAGCGCAGCAGTCCAGCACCCGCTGACCGGGCTGAAGCCCTGCCGCAGTCACTGCCAGACGGGCAGCACAGTCCTGCACATAGAACCAGCCCTTTTGGTAGGCGCTCAGCCGCTCCAGATTTCCCGTGCCGGACAAAATCAGGCAATTGGGCATCCAGGGGTGGGCTTGCACTCCAACCCCCTCCCCTGACAAGCTGTCCGCCACAGCCTCCACCGTGGCAGCGCACACATTGACCTGGGCGGTCATCGGAGGCTGGGCGTTGTCCGCATGGAGCAGCGCCCTCACCCCCTCTTCCCCCAAACGCTGGGCAAAGCGCTCCACCAGCCAGCGGGGGTGGCTGGTGGCAATGGACAGGGTCTCCCATACATCTGCGCCCTGGGGTTCCGGTAGCGGCATGGCACGCAGCATGGCACGCAGGATGGCATTGACCATCCCCGCCGCCCTGGGGTTCCGGCAGCAGGTGCGTGTGAGCTGCACCGCCTCATTCACGGCGGCGCTGGGGGGCACCTTGTCCAAGAACAAGAGCTGATAGGCCGCCACCCTCAGGTTGCACAGCACGGGAACCTCCAGCCGGCGCAGCGGCTGGTTGGAAAAGCGGCTCAAATGCCAGTCTAAGAGCAGTTGGTTTTGCAATACACCAAAGCACAGCCGTGTGGCCAGGGCCGCATCCCGGCGATCCAGCTGCGCTTCCTTGAGCATCCGCTTCAAGTATCCATCCGACCATGCGCCCTGCTTGGCACAGGCGGTGAGGGTGCGTAGTGCCACCTCTCTGGCTGATGCCATATGACCGCTCCTTTCAATCCGCCTTGATGGGATGCCCCATCAGAAAGGCAGTGGCTGCCATCCGCTTCTTCCCATCCGGCTGCAGCTCCAAAATCTCCAGCACGGAGCCGTCCCCGCAGGCCAGCTTCAGGCCGAACTTGTCCGCCTGTACCACGCTGCCCGGAGCCTTTCCGGTGCGCTCATCGGCCACGGCAGTCTTGAGAATCTTACAGCGCACGCCGTCCAACTCACACACCGCAGAGGGCCAGGGGTACAGGCCGCGCACCTGGTTGTGGAGTTTTTCTGCCCTGTCCGTCCACACCATGGCGGACAGCTCCTTGGAGAGCATAGGCGCATAGCAGGATTGGCTGTCGTCCTGAGGCGTCGGGCGGGCAATGCCTCCCTCCAGGGCGGGCAACACCTCTAGCAGCAGCTGTGCCCCCATCTCCGAGAGGCGGTCGTGGAGCTGCTGGGCATTTTCATCCGAAGCAATGGGGGTGGCACGGCTGGCGAGGATGTCGCCGGTGTCCAGTCCCTCCTCCATATACATAATGGTCACCCCGGACTGCATCTCCCCATTGAGAATGGCCCAGTTGATGGGGGCCGCACCTCGGTACTTGGGCAGCAGCGAGGAGTGTACGTTGATACATCCCAGGGGGGGCAGCTCCAAAATGGCGGGGGGCAGAAGCTTGCCATAGGCGGCCACCACAATGAGGTCTGGGGACAGGGCCTTGAGGGTGTCCAACACCTCCCCTTCCCGCAGCTTCTGGGGCTGGAATACCGGGATGTTCTGTGTCAAGGCATATTCCTTCACAGGCGGGAACTGGAGCTTCATTCCCCGGTTCTTGGGCTTGTCCGGCTGGGTGAATACCCCCACAACCTCGTACCCTTCCTCCACCAATGCCCGGAGGGAGGGCACGGCAAAGTCGGGGGTTCCCATAAATACAATTCTCATGCGTCCTCTTCCTCCGCCATGGCATCCAATTCCTCCACGGTGAACAGGCGGTCGGTGTGTTCCACAAACAGGTGGCCGTCCAGGTGCTCCAGCTCATGGCAGAAGCAGCGGGCCACAATCTCTTTGCCCGTCACCTCAAAAAACGCCCCGTTGCGGTCCTGGGCACGCACCGTCACCTCAAAGGGGCGGGTGACCACTCCATACTTTCCGGGTACAGACAGACAGCCCTCCAGGCCGGTTTGCTCTCCGGCTGTGCGCACAATCTCCGGGTTGACCAGCTCGATGGCCTGGTCGTCGTCGTCCAGCACCACCACCACCCGGCGCAGGATTCCGATTTGAGGGGCCGCCAGGCCCACGCCGTTAGCCTGCGCCAGGGTCTCCTTCATATCGGCCAGCAGGTCGTGCAGCTTGGCGTCAAAATGCTCCACAGGGCGGCAGCGCTTGGACAGCGCAGGGTCTCCCTGGGTCAAAATCGTTCTCAGTGACATGGTCGTTATCTCCTCTCAAGCATCTGTTGTAACGGTGTATTGGAATCCTGTCAGTGCGCCGGACGCAGTGGAGATGTCCCCATGCAGCCCTCCGGGCATTGGCAGAATTTTAGGGTAAAATGCCTGCACCCTCGTCAGAATTTATGGGCATCCGCCCTTTTTTCAGGGCTGTGCGCCCCTTAATCCAGGGGATTGAAATCCGCATAAATGGAAAGCCCCCGGTTGCGCTTATCCTGCTGTGCGCACCGCACCAAATGGGCCACAAGCTGGCGGTTCTGCTTGGTATTTGCCCCATGGAACATCATGCGGTAGCGGTAGCGGTTGTTCACCTTCAGGATTGGCGCCGGCGATGGGCCAAGCACCCGATAGCTCCCACCCTCATAGGGGGGCGTGTGCAGCGCCCGCTCCAGTGCATCCCGCAGCTGGCTGCAGGCCTTGAGCACGGCAATCTCTTCCGGGCCGGACACCCCCAGCACAAATAAATCTCCAAAGGGCGGAAACTGCCTGAGCTGCCGCATCCGAATCTCCTGCTCATAGAAGGAGTCGTAGTCCTGGCGGGCGGCAAACTGAATCACATCATTGTCAGGCGTGTAGGTTTGAATCACGCTCTGCCCCGCTTTGCTCCCCCGCCCTGCCCGTCCGGTCACCTGTGTGAGCAGAGAGAAGGTGCGCTCCGCAGCTCTGAAATCCTCGGCATATAACCCCTGGTCTGCCGCAAGCGCACCCACAAGGGTGACATGTTCAAAGTCCAGTCCCTTTGCCACCATTTGGGTGCCCAATAGAATGGGCACCCGCTTGCGGCGAAACCGCTCCAAAATCATCTCGTGGCTCTTCGTGGCAGATACCGTGTCGGCGTCCATGCGCAAAATCTCTATCCCCGGAAAGCGGGCTTGCAGCTCTTCCTCGGCTTTCTGGGTGCCTGCCCCCACAAACTCCAGCAGACCCCCGCAGCTGGGACACTGCTGGGGCAGGGGCTGGGAGAAGCCGCAGTAATGGCACATCAGCCGCCGGTTGGAGGAGTGATAGGTGAGGTGCACAGAGCACCGGGGACAGGAGGGGGATTGCCCGCACTCCCCGCACACCACCATCCGGTTGGCCCCCCTCCGATTAAGGAAGAGAATGGCCTGCTCCCCACGCTGGATGCACTGCTCCAACTGCTGGGCAAGGGTTTGGCTCACCACACCGCCATTGCCCCGGCGCAGCTCGTCCTTCATATCCACAATGGAAACGGCGGGAAGGTCTTGGTTGTTATACCGCCTGGTGAGCTGGAACAGGCGGTAATCCCCCTGTTTGGCGTGGTACATACTCTCCACAGAAGGGGTGGCCGAGCCCAGCAGCAGCAGGGCGTTAGACTTGGCGCAGCGGTACCGGGCCACATCCCGGGCGTGATAGCGGGGGGTTTGCTCAGACTTGTAGGACGGCTCCTGCTCCTCGTCCAGGATGACCACACCCAGGTTGGGCAGAGGGGCAAAAATGGCCGAGCGGGTACCCACTACCACGCTGGCAGCGCCGTCCCGCACCCGTTTCCACTCGTCATACCGCTCGCCAGCGCTTAAAGCGCTGTGCAAAATGGCCACCTGATCCCCGAAGTGAGCCAAAAACAGCTCCATCACCTGGGGGGTGAGGGCGATTTCGGGCACCAGCACCAGGGCGGTTTTCCCCAAATCCAGCACCTCTCGTATGAGCCGCAGATACACCTGCGTCTTGCCGCTGCCTGTCACACCATACAGCAGCGCCGCCGATGCCCCCTGCCGGCACAGCGCCAACAAGCCCCGGAAGGCCCGCTCCTGCTCCTCGTTGAGCACCGGAGGAGGGGCTGGCGCTACCACAGGGCGCTGTGGCCTGCGATATACCTCCTGCTTTTCCAGCGTGAGGATTCCCGCCCGCTCCAGTGTGCGCAAGGTGGCCAGTGTGGCGCCCGTGAAGTAGCACAATTCCTTGGCGGACACCCGTCCCACCCCGCACAGGGTCTCCACAGCGGCATACTGCACCGGAGCCCGCTTCCGTCTGCTGGAGGCGGCTGCGAGGGCCTGTTCCGGGGGGAGGACAAGCTGGGCAATCAGCTCGGTCTTATCCCCGATGCCCCGGGCGGTGCTGGTCTTGCGCACAAGGACCCCCGCCTCCTCCAGCATACGAATGGCCGGGCCTGGATCAGAGGTGCCAAAGGCCAGGCGAATCTGCCCCAGCTCCGCCTGCCTGTCCCGGCTGAAGAGCAGCTCCAGAAGGCGCTGGGCCAGCTTGGAGCTGCCTGCCTGGGTAAAGGCTTCTTCCCGGTCCATGCCCGGGGCAATCTCCAGACAGTCCTGCAAAGAGAACCAAAGCCCTGCAGGGAGCATTACCCGGGCGGCATCGTACACAGTGCAGAAGTATTGCTCACGCATCCAAAGGGCCAATTGCAGGTGCGCAGAGGATAGCATGGGCTGCTGATCCAGCTGGGCTCGGATGTCCTTGAGCCGCTTTTCCGCCCCTGATTCCTCCTGTATGGAGAGCACAATGCCATCGCTCACCCGATTGCCCTTCCCAAAGGGGACTGCCACCCGCATACCGGGGCGCAGCGAGTCCGCCAGCGAGTCCGGCACCCGGTAATCATAGGGGCGGTCGATGGCGTATGTGGCGGCAGCCACCACCACCTTCGCAATCCTGTTTGGCATACTCCCTCCCCTTTCTCTCCAGTGCGGTCAAAAGGCAAGCGGCGGCAGCCGCTTGCCTGTGTTGGTGGAAGAGGTGATGACCGGCCTGTCCGGCCAGGGCTTTCATGGCGTCCCAGGCCGGAATTTGACAACCCCTCCGCTCCGGACACCCGCCTCGCACACAAAGCGTCCCCTCTCCCGGCGCCTGTGCCGGAGCATGGGCGTGACACCCCCCTTGCCTTTCTGCGGTGTGCAGCCGCCTGTAAGTGGCCCCACCGCATCCAGCCATCCCAACCGGCAGTGTTCCGACCCCCTCATATGCCCCGGACAGGCGGAATTTTTACACCGCCTCCTGCTCGCACTCCAGGTCTTCCAGCTTGAGCTCGCCGCTGGCAACCTCGTTCACTGCCAGGGTGACGGCCTTCTCCGTGAGGGGTTCCCCAGCCCGCTCGGCCTCGTTGGAAATCTTGCGGGCACGGCTGGCCACCACATTCACCAGCATATAACGGCTTGGCACATTCTTCAGCAGGTCTTTCATA
The DNA here is from genome assembly GCA_944387115.1 of uncultured Oscillospiraceae bacterium. Taxonomy (GTDB): domain Bacteria; phylum Bacillota; class Clostridia; order Oscillospirales; family Oscillospiraceae; genus Enterenecus. Next base: position 51,868 of record CALXDR010000001.1, on the reverse strand, counting down.
GGAGGATACAGCAACATAATTTGTCAACCCTTTCTTAAACTTAACATTTTACTTGTTCTCTTGGTTACTCGCCCACAATGCGCTTGACCAGGTGGGCCCGCTTGTGTACGCGGCAGCACTCCGCCTCCAGGATGGCCTGGATTTCCTGGGCCGCAGACATCACCGTGTCATTGACCACCAGATAATCGTACATCAAGCTCTCCTTGCACTCGCTGCGCGCCTTTTCCAGGCGCTGGGCAATGATTTCTGGGGCGTCGGTGTTCCGGGTGTACAGTCTCCGGGACAATTCCTCCAAGGAGGGCGGGATGATGAAGATGAGCACCGCCTCCGGACATTTTTCCCGCACGGTAGCAGCCCCTTGCACCTCAATGTCCAACAACACATCCACGCCCTGCTCCAGCTTCTCCTGGATGACTTTCAGGGAGGTGCCGTAGTAATTGTCCACGTATTGGGCATATTCCAACAATTCATTGTTGGCAATCATGCGCTCGAACTCCTCACGGGTCACGAAGTTGTAGTTCACACCGTCCGCCTCGCCCACCCGGGGGCTTCTGGTGGTATACGACACAGAGAAGTGGATGTCACGCCGGTTGCTCAGCAATTCGGCGATTACCGTGCTCTTCCCCACCCCAGAGGGGCCGGAGAGCACAATCAACTCTCCCCTGCTCTTTTTTGTGATACCTCTCATACTTCCTCGTCTCCCATCCCAATATCCTGTTCTTTTTGCGCTCCTGGCTCGGAAAACCGTGCCGTAATCTGCTCTGGCGTGAGGGAGGACCAGATGACGTGGCCGCTGTCCATCACCAAAACGCCCTTGGTTTTTCTTCCAAAGCTTGCGTCAATGAGCATCCCCCGCTCCTTAGCCTCCTGGCCCAGGCGTTTGATTGGCGCGGATTCCGGACTGACCACCGCCACCACACGTTCATCGGACACCGCATTGCCAAAGCCGATGTGAATCAGCCGCATGAACCATCACTCCAGATTCTGAACTTGTTCCCGGATTTTTTCAATCTCCGCCTTAATATCCACCACCAGCCGGGTCATCTCCAGGTCATTCCCCTTCGAGCCAATGGTGTTGGCCTCTCTGTTGAACTCCTGAATGAGGAAGTCCAGCTTCCGGCCCACAGCCCCTCCCTGCTCCAGCATCGTGTGAAGCTGGTTGAGATGGCTGCGCAGCCGCACCGTCTCCTCATCCACAGCGACCTTATCGGCGAAGATTGCCGCCTCGGTGAGGATGCGGCTTTCGTCAATCTGCGTGTTGCCCAGCACTTCGCTCATTTTAGCGTATAGCTTGGCGCGGTACTCCCCCACGGTTTGCGGCGAGCGCTCCTCCACACGGCTTACCAGGGCGGCAATCACATCTGCCCGGCGCAAAATGTCCTCCGCCAGACGCTCGCCCTCACGCTGGCGCATCTGACCGAAATCCTCCAGCGCCAAGTCGAGCACCGTGAGCAATTGCGCCTTCATCTGCTCCAAATCCAGGGCGGGTTTTTCCACCGTAAGTACATCGGGAAACTCCGCCAGCGCAGTCACCGGATACTCCCTGGTCACACCGGCTCCCTGGCCCAGCGCCCCCAGCTGGCCCAGCGCCTCCATGTATGCCTTTGCCAGGGGCTGGTTCACCTTCACAGTCAGCTCCTCGCCCTCTGCGCTGGATACGTTGACAAACACATCCACCTTGCCCCGGGAAACCACAGATTGCACCCGACTTTTCATGGCGTCCTCGGCAAAGATGTAGCTTCTCGGCATCTTCACAGTGCAGTCCAGGTAGCGGTTGTTCACCGAGCGAAGCTCCACCACAATGGTACATCCGGGAAAGGTCTGCTCTCCACGGCCATACCCCGTCATGCTCCTAACCATCCCAAATTCCCCCTTTCTCATCTCCGAATCACCGAGTGAATCCGGACGATATAAAGTGCAATCACCTTACTAAGGCCATAATCATACAGCAAAAACACGATATTTGCAACCAGGTATAACACCCAACCCCCAACGGACAGTACCTGGGGGAGCGTGTCGAGCATCGCCGCCCCCATCAGCAGGAAGAGGGCGGTGAAGGCGGCGTTGAAAAACAGCAGCTTCAATAGATATTCCGCCCACCGCCGGCGCAGACCCTCAATTGCGGACTTCACCACCGGATACAGGCCGAACAGCAGAGCAAACAGCAGGGCGCAGAATTTATCCGGTATCAGCAGCAGGGCGAGCAGGGACACCCCGCCCCAGCACAGCAGGCTCCCCCGCAATCCCACGCAGATGCGCACCCCTGCGGGACAAATCCCCGCCAGCGCTACAATGCCCCAGCTCCCCGTGGGCGCCAAGGAGGCCAGATAAACCAGCATCAAGGCCACGGCTCCCAGCACAGCGGGATAGGCCACCGCACGCACAGACTCCCTGGGCCGCATCAGTTGCAGCCCCCGCACAGACAGTTCATGCACAGCATGGCAGTACAGCAGTCCATGCTGTCACACGAGCTTCCCGTGGCCATATCCGGCCGATAGCCATATCCACCCTGCTGCATCATGCGCAGCGCCTGCATATACTCCATGTTCCCAGGCTCCATCTGGCAGGCAATCTGATAGTTCTGCCGGGCCTCATCCAGCCAGCCCCTGCGGTAGGCAATGCTGCCCATCAAAAAATACCACTCGCCGTTTTTGACTGCCGTCCCCTGCAAAATCTGCTCTGCGGTGTCCAAGTTTCCCATGTTGATATACTGGCGCACCTGGGCAAACTGTCCCTGTCCGCCCCCATAGGAGGCGTTGTATCCATAGCCTTGTCCATAGCTCTGCCCTGCATATCCATATCCGCCGGCGCTACCTGCGGCGTTTTGGCTGTACCCGCCGCCGGAACGCATTTTGTTGATGGCCTCATAGGCCTCGTTGACCTCTTTCATCTTCTCCTCTGCCAAATCTGCCAGAGGATTGTTCTGGTAGTTGTCGGGGTGATACTTCCGGGCCAGCGCCCGATAGGCCTGCTTGACCTCCTCATCGCTGGCGTTGGAGGAAATGCCCAGCACCTCGTAGGGATCTCTCATCGGTCGTTCTCTCCTTTATGCTTGCGCTGTAATTCGTTCCATGTGCCGTCCAGCACTGCCTTTTGTACCGCCGGCAAGCCATAGTACAGTACATTCTCCACAACATGGGTCCACTGGTCAAAGCAAATCAGCTGTGCAGCAGCCCCCATGCGATGGAGGGAATGGTTCAAGGTGGTCTCCACATACGCCCGCTCCTCCTTCGCCCGTCCCTGAAAACGAGCGTCCAAAGGGTTGTAGCGTCCGGCTTTGCAGTCTTCATCCAGGTCGTCCCAGGCGTCAATGAGGTAAATCCACCGTCCCAAATGGTAGAGCAGCTCCCCCAATGCCCTGCTGCGTCCGCCATCCATCCCCGGCTCCACCGCCGAGCGGAGTATCCCGGCAAAGGCGTCCGCCACCCGGTCCAACTGGGGCGAGCGGGCCTGCTCCAGCTGGCGCAGCCTTTCCATCCCATCTGCCACAGCCTGGGCAAACCCAGGCCGGGCCTGGGCCGCAGTCTGGTAGGCGCGCTGAAACACCCCCCGCATTGCCCGCCCAGGCAGTCCTGCAATCATGCTGCGGTCCTGCACATCGTCGTTGAACTTGTGCCAGGTGAGAATCATGCTCTCATCGGCGGCCAGCTCCACCGCCGCACCCCGCAGGCTGGGCTTGGGCGTGCGCAGAGGATGGGCCATGCAGCGGGCGGCCTGATGGCTGACCGCCCCCTCTGCACACATCAGCAGGGCGAGAAAGGTAAAGTCGTAGTTGAGTGTAAACCGGCTGACAGGCCCGTACCTTTGCCCCATCACATGGCACAGCCCGCAGTAGGCACTTTGGTACCGCTCCCGATCCTCCTCACAAAGCCGGTTCAGCACCGGCCTGACATATCCAAACATCCTCCGTCCCCTGCCGCTTATCCCGCTGTCAGGTTGACCACCACACGGTAGTTCTCCCCAATCACGCCCGCCTGATCTGCTGTGCTCACGCTGTCCAGATAAATGGTAGCGGGCAGGGTGTACTGTCCTGCCACCTGTTTGACCTCAGCCAAATCCACAATCACCCGGACATTGTCCGCCTCAATGGCTTCCAGCAGTTCAGCCTTACCCCGGATGGTGACGTTCAGCACCTTGGTCACCAGAGAAGCCTGCCAGCCCTCGGGGACATTGATGGTGTCAATCTTGGAGACCTCCAGGGTCTTGCTCTCCAGTGCCTCGTTGATTTGGATGGTAGCCGTTACCTCTGTGACGCCGCTGACATTGTTGAGCTCATCGGCCAGGGGAACGGGGAATTTCAGCACATCGCCGTTTTCCACCGTGGCCAAATCTATGGTGCCAATGACCAGGCTGCCCTCACTCTGGATGGCCGCCACAGCCTCCTTGCTGCCGGCAACCGTGATGGACTGCTCGCTGAGCGCGCAGGTGGTGTTGGAGAGATTGGCTCCGCCACCGCTCACCAGCTTCACGCTCAGGGGGATTTCCGCCGTGGCCAGGATGGGATAGCTGACGGACACCGTCTCCCGATCGCACTCCACATCCAAATCGTCCAGCACCCCGTTTGCCCCCATCAGCTGATAGGGGTATTCCCCGCTGATGGACTCCGTCAGGTTTTCCCCGTCCACCGTCACCAGGGCATAGGCCACTTGATTGACCAGCTCAGCTTGTCCGCTTATGGTGATGGTCTCTGGGGAGAAGAGGAATCCGCTGTCCATATCCAGCAGGTAACCGTCTGCCACGGTGCCCTTGAACTGGCCGCGAATCTCCACCTGGCGGGTGCTGTGCCGGGCCACTGTGAAGCGCACTGTGCCGGTCTGCCCGCTGAGAAATTCGACCTGACCGGAGCTGATCCCCGTGGGGAGTACCGCCACATAGGCCTGGGTCTGCTGTCCCTCCACCTGAATTTGGGAGACATCCACCGTCAGCCGCAGCGTGTCCTTGTTCAGCTTTGCCAGCACCGTGGGGGCGGCCTGTACCCGCACCGAGGCGGTGGGGGCGTCCTCCACCAGCATCAGCCCCCGGCGCTCCAAGCTCTCCAGCCCGGTAAAGGTAATGGGAATGTTGGTAATCCACTTGTCATCCTCATTTCCCTCCAGGGATGTGACATAGAACCACATCACCACCGCAATGAGAATGGAGAGAAACATATAGAGGGCCTTGCTGTTGAGAATCTTACTTCCCATCGTGTTTATCTCCCTTTTTTCCTTTGAATACGCCAGACAGGAACATTCCTGCCACAGGCTTCTCCTCCACGTCCGGCAGCAGCTCGCTGCGCAGCACCCGCTCCAGCGTTTCCGGCGAGAGGTGCCGCTTGAGCATCCCGTTGATTGCCACCGAGATGGAGCCAGTCTCCTCAGACACCAGCGCCACCACCGCATCGGAGTTTTCGCTGATGCCAATTCCGGCCCGGTGTCGCATACCCAAATCCCGGCTCAGGTTTACATTGCCCGACATGGGGAGCATACACCCCGCCCCCACAATGCGCCCGTTGCGCACAATCACCGCGCCGTCGTGGAGGGGCGCTTTGTTCCAGAACAGATTTTTGAGCAATTCAGCGGAAATGGAGGAGTCCAGGGCAGTGCCTGTTTTGAGCACATCATCCAGCATGGTCTTGCGCTCAAACACCATCAGTGCGCCCACCTTGTCCTTGGACATCGAGGCGTAGGCCTCCACCGTCTCCCGTATGGTGTGCTCCATCTCATCCCCGTAGCCCTCGGTGACAAACAGCTCCTTGATGGTGCCGCTGCCCATCCGCTCCAGCACCCGGCGAAGTTCCGGCTGAAAGATGATAACCAGAGAAATCAGCCCCAGCTCCACGGCGTTGTTGAGCAGATAGCTGACCACCCGCAGGTCAAACAGATTGGCCATGCTCATAGCCGCAATGATGATCAAAATGGCCTTGACCACCTGCCCGGACCGGCTTTTTCGCACGAACTGAAACACATGGTACACCAGAAACGCCACAACCGCAATGTCTACCAGGTCGGACACCCCAATTAAGCGTACCATCTCCCGGGCATTGTTGATCATTTGTATGATGGGCTCCATGTTCCGCTACCCTCCCCGATGTCAAGACAAACAAATATATTACGCCTATTTTGTGTATTATATCCCATCCCCGTCTGCTTGGCAAGCGAGATTGGGAATAAAAATAAAAATTTCGGAATTGTTCATAGATTTTTTGCTTCCAACGGGGGAAAACGGGGCCCTGCCCCCTTTTGCCCAGGCCAAAGCGCTCCGCTCCAGTGTTTCTCAGATGGGCCGGTCCGCCTGCTGCAAACAAGCGCTGTGGCGCTGTCCCTCACCGGGACAGCGCCACAATCCGTTCTACAGCCTGGTCTACCTGCCAAGCCCTGGTGAATGCGGACACACTCAGCCGCACTGTACCACGCTCCAAGGTGCCTGCGCTGCGGTGGGCCAGAGGTGCGCAGTGCAATCCCGCCCGCACCGCAATGCCCTGTCGCCCCAGCTGCTCTGCCAGCTCCTCGCAATCCCACCCTTCCGCAGTGAAGGAGAGTACCCCGCACTGGTCCGGGCCTGTGTAGGTGCGGATGGCCTTGCACCCCTCCAGCCCCTGGGCCATGCGCTGGCACAGGCGGCGCTCATGGCGGAAAATCTCCGCCTCACCCCGCTCCTTGACAAAGCGCATTCCCTCCAAAAGCCCGGCAGCGCCGCAGACATTGGGGGTGCCTGCCTCCAGCCGGTCCGGCAAAAAGTCGGGCATCTCCTGGGACAGTGAGTTGCTCCCCGTGCCGCCAAACAGCAGCGGCCGCCCTTCCCGCCCGCACAGCAGCAGTCCGGTGCCCTGGGGGCCGTACAGCCCTTTGTGCCCCGGCATGGCCACAAAGGCCGCCCCCCACGCTGCACAGCGGATGGGGAGTATCCCCGCCGATTGGGAGGCATCCACAATGAGGGGGACGCCGTAACGGCGGCACAGCTGGGCAATCTCCTCCACCGGCTGCCGCCAGCCGAACACATTGGACACATGGTTGCACACCACCACGTCCACCCCCTGCTCCAAATGGTGTGCAAACGCCTGATAGGACTGGGCACTTTGGAACAGCGGGGCAGCTGCCACCACAACCTCAGCCTGCCTGGCTGCCAGGGGACGGGTCACGGCGTTGTGCTCGTACCCCGAGATGAGCACCCGGCTCCCCCGGCGCACCAGGGCATGAATGGCCAAATTCAAGCCGTGGGTGGCGTTGTTGGTCAATACCACATGGTCGGGGTCAGGGGCCTGAAACAGATCGGCTGCCAATTCCCGGCATCGATAAATCAGCTCGGCCGCCGCCATCCCCGGCTGATGTCCCCCACGCCCTGGGCTGGCAATGGTTCCAATGGCGCGGGCAACCGCTCGGGCTACAGAAGGGGGCTTTTCCAGGGTGGTGGCGGCGCTGTCCAGATAAATCATGGCTGCACCTCCCGGTAGGCGCCTGTGGCCTCCTGCAAAAACACCTGCTTGGGGGCCATTCCCTCCCGGCGCAGCACCTGCAGCGCCTCTGCCAGCCGCCGCTCCGATACCTTTACTCCATAGCCGCATCCCCCTTTGGAGATTGCCTTGGGCGTCTTTTGCACATATCCGCTGACTCCCGCTCGCTCCAGCACTCGGGCCGTCCGCTGAGCGTAGGTGAGCGAGCGGCAAAGGATCAAATAATACAGCACAGGGTATCCTTCCTTTCTCCCACAGCCCGCAGCACCTGTCCGCTGCCTCTGGGGTCGATCCAGTGGCAGGTAGCTCTGGTTGGATTCCCGCTCCGGCGAAAATACAAACACTGCCCCCGCCAAGACAGTCTATGTCATGGCAGGGGCAGCGGTGATGAAGCGCTATATGGTGCAGCATGGTGCAGTGCGGTTCAGCTCTGGTTCTCCAGCAGGAGCGCCACTGCATGGGCGGCAATCCCCTCCTCCTGTCCGGTAAAGCCCAGCTTCTCCTCAGTGGTGGCCTTGATGTTCACCCGGTCGGGAGAGACCCCCAACAAACGGGCTAAATTCTCACGCATTTGCGGGATATAGGGGGCCAGCTTGGGCCGCTGGGCCAGCACGGTGGCGTCCACATTGCCCACCTTCAGCTTCAGCTCTGCCAGGCGCTGCATGACCCGTTCCAGCAGCACCAGGCTGGAAATCCCCGCATAAGCGGCGTCTGTGTCGGGGAAGGCGTGTCCAATGTCCCATTGCCCGGCCGCTCCCAGCAGTGCGTCCATCACGGCGTGGGTGAGCACATCTGCATCTGAGTGCCCCAGCAGGCCCAGGGTGTGGGGAATTTCCACCCCGCCTAAAATCAGCTTGCGTCCCTCCACCAGGCGGTGTACATCGTATCCATGTCCAATTCTCATAGATCCTGCGCTCCTTCCAAAAGAGCCTCTCCCCAAATCAAATCGGCCGGGGTGGTCAGCTTGAGGTTGCGCTCATCCCCCTGGGTGAGGGTTACGCCCATCCCCAGCCGCTCCACTGCGGCGCAGTCGTCGGTCAGCTCCGCATCGTCCTCCAGCGCCTTTTGTAGGGCTGCACGGATGAGGGAGGCCTCAAACACCTGGGGAGTCTGGACGGCAAACAGGGTGGCACGGTCCAGTGTCTGGGTCACCACCCCGTTTTGGGCCACCTTGATGGTGTCCTTGACCGGAATGGCCGGCGCTGCAGCCCCTGTGCGGGCTGCGGCCTGAATGGCCTCCCGGATGACAGGCACCGTGACAAAGGGGCGCGCGCCGTCATGAATGGCAATCAGCTCCGCATCCCGGCTCACCTCCAGGGTGCCCAGTCGGGCTGACTGTGTGCGGCTGGCCCCGCCCCGGATAACCGTTTTGACCTTGTCCAGCCCGTACTCCCGGCACAGCCGGGGAATTTCCGCCACCAGCTCGCCACGGGTGACTACAATGATTTCCGACACCTCCGGCACATCCTGAAACGCCTGCAAGGCGTGGAGCACCACCGGCTTTCCCGCCAGCTCCAGCATCATCTTGTCCTGCCCCATCCGGGTGGATGACCCGGCGGCCACCACAACCACCGCACAGGGCGGCGCCTGCTCCCGCTTTCCTCTTTGACGAAACAATCCCATTGGTATACGCCTCCGTTTTTATGTAAAGGGCCGTGCGTCCCCGCAGCGCCGCAGCGCCTGCTCCACCTGCTGTTCCACCACATCACGGGGCAGCTGCTTGGCAAACACCAGCTCGGCAATCAAGCGGTGCTTGGCGGTGTGGAGCATTTTCCGCTCCACAGTGGACAAGGACCGCTGACGCTCGCGCAGCCGCAGCGCCTTGACCACCCGGGCAACCTCCCGCAAATCCCCGCTCTTCAGCCGCACCATATTTTCCCGGTAGCGCTGATTCCAGCGCTTCGCTCCACTCACCTGTAGCTCTGCCATATCCGCCAAAATGGCATCGGCCACCTCCTGGGACACCACAGCGCGAAGCCCAGATTCGGAGATATTCTCCAGTGGAATCATAATCACCAAGGTGCTTCCCGCTATGCTGAGCCGATAATACTCTCTGACCACCCCGTCATGCTTCTGCTGCACAATGGCATCAATGACCCCTGCGCCGTGCACGGGATGAACCACCTTGTCACCAACCTGATACACGCTACCACCTCCTATGTATATAGGGTTTCTGTGGCTATTATACGCCCTTTTCCACGGCGGCGCAAGGGCAAATCTCCCGTGGCTCCCCCCTTTTTCCTGGGGATACGCCCCCATCCCCCAAAACGCAGCGAGCGCGGATACAGAACACACTGTATCCGCGCTCAGCGCCGTGGAAATCAGCCGGGGATGGGCCAGCGGCTGGTGTGGACAGCAGGCTTTGCTGCCGGAAAACGCTGCGCCAAGCTCCCCTGCCTGTCCCACCGCCCCAGGCTCATGCGCCCGTGTGGTGGAAAATCAGGTCGAGCAGCTGCTGCTTGCCCTCCCCCTTCTCCGCCGAAAAGGGGATGACGGGCACCTCGTCGGGCAGCTCCAGGGTGTCCCGCACCCGCTGGAGATTGCCCACAATCTCACTCTTCTTCAGCTTGTCCAGCTTATTGGCCACCACCACAAACGGCTTTCCTGCGGAGAGGAAGAAGTCGGACATGGTGCGGTCGTCTGCGGTGGGCTTGTGGCGGGCGTCCACAATCAGGATGCCCAGCGTCATCAGCTGGGTATCCGCAAACCAGGCCTCAATGAGCCGTCCCCACCGCTCCCGCTCCTTCATGGACACCTTGGCGTACCCATAGCCGGGCAAGTCAATGAGGTAGAGCCGGCTGTCAATGAGAAAGTAGTTGATGTGGGTGGTCTTTCCCGGCGCAGAGCCCACACGGGCAAAATTTTTGCGGTTGAGCAGACGGTTGATCACAGAGGATTTGCCCACATTGGAGCGCCCGGCAAAAACAACCTGAGGCAGCTGATCCTTGGGAAAATCCGCAGGCTTGGCGGCAGAGCGCACAAACTCCGCCTTGTTCAAATTCACTTTCATGGTTTACTCCTCACTGGTGCAGTGCTACAGCTGGGTTGGTTTCCTTTTCCCCATCCGATGCGGGATACCCCTTGCCGCCGGTACCCCCCTTGGTATCCAGCGCCCGGTCCAATACCTCCTCCACCTGCTTGACAGGGACAAAGGTGAGATTCTGGCGCACCGTCTGGTCAATCTCGTCCAAATCCTTTTCGTTGGCCGCAGGAATGAACACCGTGCCTATACCATGGCGCAAGGCCGCCATGGTCTTCTCCCGCAGCCCGCCAATGGCCAGCACACGGCCCCGCAGCGTGACCTCGCCGGTCATAGCCACATCCTGCCGCACAGGGATTCCCGTCAGGGCGGAGACCATAGCCGTGGTGATGGCAATCCCGGCAGAGGGGCCGTCCTTGGGCACCGCCCCTTCTGGGAAGTGTACGTGTACATCCTTCTTCTGATAGAAGTCGGTGGGAATGCCCAGCTGTCCGGCCCGGCTGCGGATAAAGGAGAGGGCCGCTTGGGCCGATTCCTTCATCACGTCCCCCAGATTGCCTGTCAAAGCGAGCTTGCCGGTGCCATCCACCACATTGACCTCAACCTCTAGAATTTCACCGCCCACAGAGGTCCAGGCAAGGCCGTTGACCACACCCACCAAAGACTTGCCCTTCCGATTGTCCTGGAGGTAGCGGGGCGCGCCGAGGAACTGCTCCAAATTCTTCCCCACAACGCTGACCTGACTGCACTCCTTTTGCACCAGGCGCATTGCGCCCTTCCGGCATATGGAGGCCAGCAGGCGCTCCAGCCGCCGGACGCCCGACTCCCTTGTGTACTCGGAAATGATGCGGCGCAGTGCCCCGTCGCTCACCTTCAGCTGACTGCGGCTCAGGCCGTGCCGCTGCATCTCCCGGGGGAGCAGGTAGCGCTTGGCAATCTGGAGCTTTTCCACGTCGGTGTAGCTGCTCAGCTCAATGACCTCCATGCGGTCCAGCAGAGGCTTGGGAATGGTCTGCGTGGTGTTTGCGGTGGTGATAAACATCACATCGGACAAGTCGAAGGGCACCTCTAAGTAATGATCCCGGAAGGTGCTGTTCTGCTCTGCGTCCAGCACCTCCAGCAGTGCAGAGGCCGGGTCCCCCCGGTGATCGCCGCCCACCTTGTCGATTTCGTCCAGCAAAAGCACCGGATTGGCGCTCCCCGCCTGCTGGATACCCGAGATGATACGCCCCGGCATTGCCCCGATGTACGTTTTGCGGTGTCCGCGAATTTCCGCCTCATCGTGTACGCCGCCCAGAGAAATGCGAGCCAGATTTCGGTTCATCGCCCGGGCCACACTCTTGGCAATGGAGGTCTTGCCCACGCCGGGCGGGCCTACCAGGCACAGCACCTGCCCCTTCAAATCCGGGGCCAGCTGCTTGACCGCCACAAACTCCAAAATGCGCTCCTTCACCTTCTCCAGGCCGAAGTGATCCTCGTTCAGCGCCTTGGAAACAGCGCTTACCTTCACACGCTCGTCGGTCTTGACCGCCCAGGGCAGCTCCAGACACACGTCCAGATACCCCCGCAGTACCGCTCCCTCCGCAGAGCCAAACGGCTGCTTTTCCAGGTGTTTGACCTCCTTGAGCAGCTTTTCCCGCACCTCATCGGGGAGGTGTGCCTTCCGGATTTTTTCAACGTACTCCGAAACCTCCAGGCCTTCGTCCTTTTCTCCCAGTTCCCGCTGAATCACCCGGAGCTGTTCCCGCAGTACATAGTCCCGCTGGTTGGCCACCAGCTGCTCCTGAGTCTTGCTCTCCAGCTCGTCCTCAATCTCCATGACTTGCACTTCTCGAACCAGGGTTTCATATAGCATCTTCACCCGGCGGGCGGGATCGAGCTCCTCCAGCATCCTCTGCTTCTCCTCAAAGCGGAAGGGGAGATTTTGCATGGAATAGTCAGTCATAAACCCGGGGCTGTAAATACTCAAAATCTTATAGTATACCTCTACAGACACACGCTCGCCCACCCTGACAAAATTCCCAATCAGGGTGTAGATTTTGTTGATATAAGCGTCAACCTCGGGGGTATTGACTCTCGGCCCAGGATTTGGGGGAATTACCTCCACCTCAGCGGCCATACTGTGCCTGCGCCTGATGAGCTGCACCAGCCGGCCACGGCTGCACCCCTCCACCAGGACCCGCAGCGTTTTATTCGGCAGGCGTACCAGCTGCTTCAGGCGGGCGACGGTGCCCACCTCGTACAAATCCCCCGGTTCGGGTATCTCGATAGACAGATCCTTCTGGGCTACCAGGAAAATCTCCCGCCCACTTCGCATTGCACTCTCCAGCGCAGCGACAGAGAAGCTTCTGCCCACATCAAATTGGATTTCAGCCCCTGGAAAGAGCAGCATATTCCGCAGAGCCACCAAGGGCATTGTCCTGGTGTTCTGCACTAAGTTCTCCTGTTCACTCATGGCAATCGCCTCCTTCGGACCTTGTGTGAGCGCAAAGGGGGCGAGCTGTTCCAGCCCGCCCCAAACGCATCCACTATTCGATCCAGTCGTTGTCAGGACTCTTCGTCCTCGTCGTTTCCATTCCCATGGACCAGTGCGCCAATGGTCGCCGCACCCAGACGGGGGCGGGCAGTGCGCCCTTCCTGTCGCTCGAGAACGGGGCTCTCTTCGCCTCGGATCGCCTGGGGAGTCACCGTCACCTTGGAAATCGTGGGGTCAGAGGGAACCTCAAACATGATGGGCGTCATCACTTCCTCCAACACAGCGCGCAGGCCACGGGCGCCAATCTTGCGCTCAACAGCCTTATCCGCCGCAGCCTCCAAGGCCTCCTGAGTCAGCTCCAGCTCCACGTTGTCATACTCCATCAGCTTCTTGTATTGCTTTACAAGGGCGTTTTTGGGCTCCACCAGAATCTTCACCAGCTGCTCCCGGTCCAAAGCCTTCAGGGTGGTAATCACAGGCAGACGCCCCACCAGCTCGGGAATAATCCCGAACTTCAGCAAATCGTGGGGCTGCACAGCCTTGAAGATGTCCTCCTTGCTGCGCTCCTCCGCCGTCCGCACCTGGGCGCCAAAGCCGATGGTCTTTTGGTCCATGCGCTGCTCAATGATTTTCTCCAGGCCGTCAAAGGCTCCGCCGCAGATGAAGAGAATGTTTTTGGTGTCGATTTGCAGGAACTCCTGGTGAGGATGCTTCCGGCCGCCCTGGGGCGGGACATTGGCCACGGTGCCCTCCAGAATCTTCAGCAGTGCCTGCTGCACCCCCTCGCCGGATACATCCCGGGTGATGGATACATTTTCGCTCTTGCGGGCGATTTTGTCAATCTCATCCACATAGATGATGCCCCGCTGCGCAAGCTCGATGTCATAATCGGCAGCCTGCACCAGGCGCAGCAGGATGTTCTCCACATCGTCGCCCACATAGCCGGCCTCGGTAAGGGTGGTCGCATCGGCGATGGCAAAGGGCACCTTGAGCACCCGGGCCAGGGTCTGGGCGAACAGGGTCTTGCCGCAGCCCGTGGGGCCGATCATCAGAATGTTGCTCTTCTGCAGCTCCACGTTGTCGCCGCCGCCGAAATAAATACGTTTATAGTGGTTGTAAACCGCCACAGACAGGGCGATTTTAGCCGATTCCTGACCAATAATATACTCATCCAGAACGGCGCAGATTTCCTGGGGGGTGGGAATCACCTCGGGGACTCCCGGCTCCAGGCTGCGGTTGGAGGTATCCATCAGCTCCATTCCGCTGGAATCCTTGAGAATCCGCACACAATCCATGACACACTGGTCACAGATGCCTACGCCTGGCCCAGCAATAATACACTCCGCCTGGTCCTGATGTCTTCCGCAAAAAGAACAGCGGACGGACCGACGCTCATCTCGAGCCATACACCAACTTCCTTTCCTGAAATGTGGGAAAGAGCGGAGACAACGCCTCCGCTCTTCTTGTCCCATTAACGGTTGCGAATGACCTTGTCGATGAGGCCATAGGCCAGCGCCTCATCTGCCGTCATGAAGTTGTCCCGCTCGCAATCTGCGGTGACCTCCTCCACGCTGCGGCCGCAGTTGTCGGCCAGAATCTGGTTCATCCGCTTCTTGATGACTTCCAGCCGTTTGAGGTGAATGGCCATGTCCGTAATCTGACCCTGGGTGCCAGCAGAGGGCTGGTGAATCATAATCTCGGCATTGGGCAGCGCCAGACGCTTGCCCTTGGTACCGGCAGACAGCAGGAATGCGCCCATGGACGCAGCCATACCCACGCAGATGGTGGACACATCGCACTTGATGTACTGCATCGTATCGTAAATCGCCATGCCGTCCGTAACGGAGCCGCCAGGGCTGTTGATATAGAACTGAATATCCTTATCCGGGTCCTGGGCTTCCAGGTAGAGCAGCTGTGCGACCACCAGTGCGGAAGTCGTGGCGTTCACCTCTTCGCCCAGGAAAATGATACGATCGTTGAGCAGACGGGAAAAGATATCGTAAGACCGCTCACCGCGGCTGGTCTGCTCTACTACATAAGGTACTAAGCTCATGAAAAACTCTCCTTTTCAGCGGGAATTGAAGTCATGCCATCCAAGTATGTCCAGGGACATATCTCTTTTATTCCCCCGCTCTCTCAGGGATTTCCTTACTCGCCGGCCTTAACTGCGTTCTTTACCAGCTCCAGAGCCTTTTGGTTGGCCAGGTCCTTCTTCATGTCCTCAACGCTGATGGTGCTGCGCACCTGCTCCTCGCTCAGGTTGTACTCCTTGGCCAGGCGGGCAATCTCGGCCTCCACATCCTCATCGCTGATTTGGATGTTCTCAGCGGCTGCCACGGCGTCCAGGGCCAGACCGGTGCGCACAGAGCGCTCAGCAGAGGTCTTGGCCTGGGCACGGAGCAGGTCACGGCTCATGCCGGTCATCTTCAGGTAGTCGTCGAAGGGAATGCCCTGGCTCTGCAGACGCATGGCGTAGTCGTCCATCATCTTGTCGGCACGGTAGTCCACCATGGCCTCGGGAACCTCGCACTCCAGCTTCTCCAGCAGCGCGTCGATGACGGCGTTCTCGAAGTCGTTCTCAGCCTGCTTCTCACGGCGGGTCTTGAGCTTCTCAGCCAGATCCTGCTTGAAGGCCTCCAGGGTGTCAAACTCGGACACGTCCTTGGCAAACTCGTCATCCACAGTGGGCAGCTGACGCTCCTTCACTTCGTTGACCTTCACCTTGAAGACCACAGCAGCACCGGCCAGCTCGGGGGTGTAGTTCTCGGGGAAGGTGATGTCCAGATCCTTCTCCTCCCCGGCGGACATACCCACCACCTGGTCCTCGAAGCCGGGCACGAAGGTGTTGGAGCCCAGCTCCAGGCTGTACCCCTCGCCCTTGCCGCCATCGAAGGGCACGCCGTCACGGAAGCCCTCGAAGTCAATCACAGCCACGTCGCCGTTCTGAGCGGGACGCTCCACGCTCACCAGGCGGGAGGCACGGTCGATGTAGGGCTTCAGCTCGCCCTGGATGTCCTCGTCGGTGATGTTCACCTCAGGCTTGGAAACCTCCAGGCCCAGGTAGTCCTTGATGCTGGTCTCGGGCTTGACGGTGACCAGAGCCTTGAAGGTGTACCCGTTCTCGCCCACCTCCTGGATCTCCAGCTGGGGATAGGCCACAGGCTCGATGCCAGCTTCCTTCAGCGCAGCCTCGTAGGCGGCGGGGTAGGACTCCTCAATGGCATCTTCATAAAACACCTGGGCGCCGTACATCTTCTCAACCATCTTCCGGGGTGCCTTGCCCTTGCGGAAGCCAGGGAGCATGATATTCTTCTTCTGGCGGTTGTAGACCTTCTCGATGGCGGCGTTGAACTCGGCGGCGCTCACTTCGATGATGAGCTCAATGGCGCTGTTTTCTTTCTTTTCGGTGCTTTTGATGTTCATGGTTTACGTTCCTCCAACTTGGGCCCCAACCTTCCTATGGGTGTACAGGGCCTTCTTTCTGATAAATCTAAATCATTCTACCAGATGACGACTCAGATTTCCACTGTTTTTTTCAATTTACTCTAAAATTTTTTTCGGACGGAATCCCAGGAAGTCTGCCGACACCAGTCGGTACTCCACCCCGCCCTGATTGCCGCAGATGGCCAGGCGGTGGCTGGGGCCGTGAAGGTGGCCGTAATAGCAGGCTTTTACCTGGTAGCGCTCCAGAAGCTCCAGAATTTCGGGACACCGGTATCCCTGGTAGAGGGGGGGATAGTGCAAGAAGCAATAGCGCTCCCGCTCCCCCGCCGCCTTCAAAGATGCCTCAAGGCGAATCAGCTCCCGTTTGTACATCTTTTCCGAGTGGGGACTCCCCTTTTCCTCATAGAACCATCCCCGGGTGCCGCACAGGGCCACCCGCTCTCCATAGGGCGCAAAGTTGTTGTGCAGGATGTGCAGGTGGGTGAGCCCATTGGCCTGGAAAAAGGCATTCATTTTCGCAGCGGTTTCCCACCAGTAGTCGTGGTTCCCCTTCATAATCCATTTCTCGCCGGGCAGCTCGTGGTCGAGGAAGGCCAAATCCCGCAGGGCCTCCTTCAGACTCATCCCCCAGGAGAGGTCGCCGCACAGCACCACTGTATCTTCGGGGCGCACCTGGGCAAAGCCCTCCCTCAGCTTGTCCACATATCCCTCCCAGCCTCCGCCGAACACCTCCATGGATTTGTTGGAGCTCAGGGAGAGGTGGGTATCTCCAATGGCGTACAGGGCCATCTAATCACCCCGGCTTTACTTCAGGATTTGCAGCACAGCATCCTCCATGTGCCCTTGGTCCACAGCGTCCTGGAAGCGGCGGTTCTTCCCCCGCAGGTTGGCCAGCGGCGTGGGAATTTCCACTCCGGTGAGCTGGGCAAGCTGATCGAGAATGTCGGTGCCGGGCTGGTGCTCCTCCACGCCCAGCGCATCCAGAACGCAGTCGCAGAACTTGAAGGGGCTGGCGGTGGACACCACCAGGGTGAGGGTATCGTCACCGGTGCGCTCCCGGTATTCCTCCAGCACATGGAATGCCACGGCAGTGTGGGGGTCAATGAGATACTCCCGCTCTTTCCACACCTTGGCGATGGTCTGCTTGGTCTGCTCGTCATCGCAGAATCCGGCGGCAAAGCTCTCCTTGAGCCGGCTCTGGATGGCGGCGTTCACCTGATAGCGCCCATGGTCAGCCAGCTGCTGCATATAGTCGCGCACCAGCACATCGTTGCGGTCGGACAGCTCAAAAATCAGCCGCTCCAGGTTGCTGGAGATGAGAATGTCCATAGAGGGGGACAGGGTGTGGTAGAAGGTGCGGTTTTTGTCGTACACACCGGTGTTGATGAAGTCGGTGAGCACGTTGTTCTGGTTGGAGGCACAGATCAGGGTCTTGATGGGCACACCCATCATCTTGGCATAGTACCCTGCCAAAATGTCTCCGAAGTTTCCGGTGGGCACGCACACGTTGATCTGCTCGCCGTTGGTGATGGTGCCCTCCCGCATCAGGTCGCAGTAGGCGGACACATAGTATACAATCTGGGGCAGAACCCGTCCCCAGTTGATGGAGTTGGCAGAGGAGAGGAAATAGCCCCGCTCGGCCAGCTGCTCGGCCAGGCGCTGGTCGGCAAACAGCCGCTTGACGCCGTTCTGGGCGTCGTCGAAGTTGCCGTCTACGGCATATACCCCCACATTGCCCCCGGCCTGGGTGACCATCTGCAGCTCCTGAATTTCCGATACCCCATCCTTGGGATAGAACACCGCAATTTTGGTGCGGTTGACGTCCTTAAAGCCCTCCAGGGCAGCCTTTCCTGTATCCCCGGAGGTGGCCACCAGGATGCACACGGTCTTATCCTCGTCATTTTTGACCAGGGAGGCGGCCAGCAGATGGGGCAGCATCTGCAGCGCCATATCCTTAAAGGCGCAGGTGGGGCCGTGCCACAGCTCCAGGCAGTGGGTGCGCTCGTCCAGACGGCGCACCGGGGCAATGGCGGGATCGGAGAATTTCCCCGTATAGGCCGCCGTGGTATAGGTGGACAGCTCATTGGCAGAAAACTCATCCAGGAAGCGGCCCAGAATGTAAACCACCCGCTGCTGATAGGACATCTCCTTCATCGTCTCCAGCGCCCGGCCGGGGAACCGGGGGAGCAGCTCAGGGGTCATCAGACCGCCATCCGGCGCCAATCCCCTGGCAATGGCCTGGGACGAGGACAGGCGCAGCTTCTTATCTCTTGTACTCACATAATTCAATGTTGCTCACCACTCTCATTAAGTTGCAGAAAAAGAAATCCCGTATGACCTGCTCGTCATAGCGGCTTTTCAGCAAGTACTCGTAAAATTTGGTCAATCCAGTGATATCCGGGGTGTCGGGAATGAGGTCGCAGCCGTCCCAATCCCCGCCAAGGGCCACGTGCTTTGCGCCGCCCAGCGCAAGGATGCGGTCCAAGTGCCTGCGCACCGATTCCTGATTGCGCTCCAGGCCCACAAACTCCCGGTAGAAGTTGAGGCCCACAATCCCCTGGTGTTCTATTATGGCAGTAATTTGTCTATCCGTCAAGTTCCTTGCGTGATTCCAGACAGATTTTACATTGGAGTGGGTGGCCAGCACCGGCAGGCGGCTGTGGGCCATCACATCCCAGAACCCCGCCTCGGACAAGTGGGACACGTCAGCGAGGATGCCCAGCTCCCCCATGCGCTGTAAAAACGCCAGGCCCTGGCCGCTCAGCCCCCGATGGGACTGCTCCCGGCTGGAGCCGGACAGGGCGTTGGCGTGGTTCCACGTCAGGGTAATGATGCGCACCCCGTCTGCCGCCGCCTGCTGCAATCGATTGGGGTCGCAGTCCAGCAGCTCCGCCCCCTCTACCGACAGCAGCGCCGCAATCCGCCCTTCCGCAATGGCCTGCTCCACCTCCCGCCCCCCTTTGCAAAGGGTGATGTACGGGCGGTACGCCTCCATCTGCCGCTGAAACAGGCAGAGCATCTGCTGATAGACCGACTCCAGCGCCAGCCCTTTTGTGTGTCCCCTTGCACACCACAGGGCGAATACCTGGGCACAGCCGCAAAAGGACTGCCGGACACGCACAACATCCCACGCACCCTGGTTTTGAAACAGCGGCTCCCCCGTGTCCCAGCACCGAAATATGGTGTCGCAGTGGGCGTCAAAGACCTTGGGATGTATTTGCATCGCTCCCCCTCCTCTAAAAGGCATTTTCCAGATAGTTTATGTGGGGACTGCTGGTCTCCATGCCTTCCGGAGCGTAAATCTCCGCCACATCCATCCGGGGCTGCAAATGGGTGGGATGGGTCATGAGGTAGTGCTCCGCCGTGGCGCGCAGACGGTGCTGTTTTGCGCCGGTGACCCACTCCCGCCCCGCCCCATGCCGCCGGTCTTTGCGCAGCTTCACCTCCACAAAGGCCAGATAGGTGCCGTTTTCAGCGATGATGTCCACCTCTCCATAGCGGCACCGGTAGTTGCATTCCAGTATGCTCCACCCCTGGGCCTGCAGGGCTGAGGCCACCATCCGCTCCCCCCACTGCCCCAGACTGCGGCTCTTCCCGCCTCCGCTCATAGCTTTTTGAGAAAGGTGCGGCGGTGGATGGGGCTTGGCCCATGCTCCCGCAAAAGCTGGTAGTGCAGCTTGGTGGGATAGCCCTTGTGGCGGGCAAAGGCATACTGGGGGTATTCCAGATCCATCTGCTCCATATAGCGGTCCCGGCTCACCTTGGCCAAGATGGAGGCGGCGGCAATGTTGGCCGAGCGGCTGTCCCCCTTCACCACCGTCTGGTGGGGCGTAACAATCCCGCACCGGGAGCCGTGGTCCCGATTGCCGTCAATCAGCGCCCAATCCGCCTGAGGGGCGAGGGCGTCCAGGGCCAGCTGCATGGCCTTCATCCGGCTGTTGAGAATGTCCAGCTGGTCAATCTCCCAAGGCTCCACAAAGGCCACCGCCCACCCCAGCGCCCGGGCCTGAATCTGGTCAAAGAGCACCTCCCGCCGCCGGGGAGTCACTGCCTTGGAGTCGTTGAGCCAGGGCAGCTCCAATCCCTTGGGGAGTATGACGGCGGCGGCGTATACCCGTCCTGCCAGAGGGCCTGCGCCCGCCTCATCTACCCCCGCAATGCGCACCTCCCCCTGCTGGCTCCACAGGGCCTGCTCCAGTTCCCACAGGGACATTTATTCCCCTCCCTCCTGAAGGTCTTGGGGAAGCTCCAGGGTAAACCGCCCCAGCTTGCCGCCGCGGAACTCGTCCAGCAGCACCCGGGACATCCGCTCGGTATCCACCTCTCCCCCGGAAATGAGCATCCCCCGCTTGCGGGCGGCCTGCTCCAGCAGCTGCCAACCCGCCAGGTCCGGGTCTGTCTCCAGCTTGTAGCGGCTGCTGAGCGCCTGGGGATAGCGATTGCGCAGCAGCTCCAGCAGCGCTGCCGCCAGCGCCTCCACGTCCACCACCTCATCCCGCACAGCGCCGGTAAAGGCCAGGCGCATTCCGGTGGTCTCATCCTCAAATTTGGGCCACAGAATACCCGGCGTATCCAGCAAGTCCAGACCGCTGTCCACACTCACCCACTGCTTGCCCCGGGTGACGCCGGGACGATCCCCCGCCTTGGCAGACTTGCGCCGGGCCACCTTGTTGATGAAGGTGGACTTGCCCACATTGGGAACCCCCACCACCATGACCCGCACCGGACGGCCCACCTGGCCTTTGGCCTGCCACTTTGCAATCTCGTCCTTCAAGGCCGCCTTGATGACGCTGGAGAACTGGTTGACGCCCTTCCCCGTCTTGGCATCCGTCTCCAGCACGGCGTACCCCTTGTCCCGAAACCAGGCTTTCCAGGCCGCTGTCATAGCCGGGTCAGCCTGGTCGGCCCGGTTGAAAATAATCATGCGGGGCTTATTCCCCACCATGGCGTCAATGTCCGGGTTGCGGCTGGAGATGGGGATGCGGGCGTCCACCACCTCCGCCACCATGTCCACAAACTTGACGTCTTCCGTCATCTGTCTCCGGGTTTTGGTCATATGTCCCGGATACCATTGGATATTCATATCGCTCCTCCAGTCTGGTGTGTGCGCTGTAATCCCGCCGGTCAAAGCGGAGGTTTCTTCCATTATAGCAGAGAGTCTGTCCGGTGACCAGGGGGAAAATAAAAGGGAGCGGACATCCCGCTCCCTTTTTGACCGCATATGATGCGCTTACAGGCTCTCCTTGACCTTAGCGGCCTTGCCCACGCGGTTGCGCAGGTAGTACAGCTTGGCGCGGCGCACCTTACCCTTGCGAACGGTCTCCACCTTCTCAATGGTGGGAGCGTGCAGGGGGAAGACCTTCTCCACACCCACGCCGTAGGACACACGGCGCACGGTGAAGCTCTCCTCAATGCCGCCGTGCTTCTTGGCAATCACAGTGCCCTCAAAGACCTGGATACGCTCACGGTTGCCTTCCTTCACGCGGATGTGCACACGAACGGTGTCGCCCACACGAACCTCGGGGGCGCTCTCCTTCATGTACTTCTGACTAAACTGCTGCATCAGATTCATGGTATACTCCTCCTAATATAGGCGTTCGTGCACGCTTTTGCGGCTGTGCAGAGGACCACCCTTTTTCAGACCTGGATATTCTACCACACCGCCCCGAAAAAAGCAAGCCTTTTTTCCTACCCCGCCCGGCCTCGCTTCAGCACCCCAATCAGCAGCCAAAGTGCGGTGCAGAGCAGGGTGACATTTGCAAAGTGTACCGCCGCAATGACCCCAACCCCCAGCAGCGCCCCCAGCATCACCCCTGCCAAGGCATCCAAAGCCCAGGCAGTACGCACCTGCCCCACCCAGCTGCCCAGCACCCGAAGGGCCACCTGCCCGCCGTCCAGAGGGAGGATGGGCAGTAGGTTAAACCCACCCACCCCCGCCTGGAGCAGCGCTGCGGCGGGGTGGCCCGCTGCGGCAAACACCACCGCCCCCAGCAGGTTTGCCAGCGGCCCTGCCAAAAGCACCACGCACCCCCACAGCTCTGAAGGCGGCACGGGGTAGGAAAAGGACAGCTCTGCCCCCACCACGCTCAGCCCCAGCCGCTCCACACGCCCTCCCAGGGCCCAGGCCGCTGCGCAGTGCCCCAATTCGTGGAGGGCGCAGGCCAGAAGGGCCCACCCCAGCACACCAATCCCCTGGTCCAGATAAAACAGCACCGCCAGCAGCAGCAGACACCCCGGCGTCACCTGTACCCGCCCCATCTCAGTCGTAGTCCACATAGTGGGCAGGATCCAGGCGAATATTGTCTTTTTCCAAGGTGAAGTGCAGATGGGGGCCGGTCACTTCCCCTGTCTGACCAACCAGAGCCACCGTCTGGCCGCAGGTGACCACATCCCCCTTCTGCACCAGCAGCTTGCTGCAATGGGCATAGAAGGTGGCCACCCCGTTGGCGTGCCGGATTTTGAAGTAGAGGCCGAAAATATCGCTGCGCCCTATATACTCCACCTCACCATCTGCAAACGCCACAATCTCCGTCCCCTCTGCCGCCCCCAAATCCAGCGCCAGGTGGAATTCATTGACGCTGTGGATGGGGCTGTCCCGGTAGCCAAACCGGGAGGTCACAACCCCCTGCACCGGATTGGTGGTGCGCTCCAAACCCAGCTCATAGTAGGCAAAGCTCACATTGGAGGGCAGCGCCTCCCCCTCCGGGCTGTACGCCTGGGCCACAGCGGTAACCACAGCGGCGGTGGGTTCCGGGGTAGGTTCTGGGGTAGGCTCAGGGGTAGGCTCGGGAGTCGGTTCCAGCGTAGCTTCTGGAGCCGGTTGTGACGGGGACGGTTCTGCGGAGGCCTGCTCCCCATCCTGGGCGGAATGGGGTGTGCCCTCCCCCCTCTGGAACACCCCCGCCTGCTGCGCAAAGGACAGCCCCTCCCTGTCCATGCCGCTGAGAAGGTGTACCTCCGGCCCCGTTTCCCCCTCATCGGCGGGAACGCCCTGTATCACACTCCATACCCGCTGGAGGGCACGCCCCCACTCTGTCTGCTCCAGCACCTGTGATACCGGGTCAAAGGACTGTGAAACCACCCAGTCTGACTCCATGACCTCCACCCAGTGGGCCAACTGCTGGGGGAATACCCCTCTTCCTATAAAAACCACAAGAAACAGCGCCAGGCTTGCCAGCAGCTGTATCATGCCCCGGCGGCTCCGGCGCTGCTGGGGGGTATCCTCTCTTCTCCCCGATTGCCCTGCACCCCATGTCCTCCGCCGCTCTGTCCTGTCTCCCACGGCACTCCCTCCTTGTCCGCATAAGTTGTCCTCGTGTCCTACTGTATGCAGCCCCTTGCCGTAGTATGCAAAAATCCGGCACACCCCAACTGGTGTGCCGGATTTGCGTTTGCCTGAAGCGGCGGGCTGTGTTCTTGTGTGTTTCCCTCTGCCTGTACACGCTGCCCTCAGGCCTGGTGGGAGATACTCCCCCGCTCCTCGGGACTGAAGCCCTGCGCCCGGGCCAGGGAGACCATGCGGCTGCTCCCCAGCCGGGCGGCCCCCAATTCCAGCAGCTCCACGCCATCCTCCAGGGAGTTGATACCCCCCGCCGCCTTGATTTTCACATGGCTGGCCACATGCTGGCGCATCAGGGCCACGTCCTCCCTGGTGGCTCCTCCGGTGGAAAAGCCCGTAGAGGTCTTGATGTAGTCCGCCCCTCCATCGGAGACAATCTGGCACAGGCGCACCTTTTCCTCCTGCGTGAGCAGACAGGTCTCCACAATCACCTTGAGCACCTGAGGCCCGCAGGCTTTGCGCACTGCGCGAATCTCCTCCAGCAGCGCCTGCCACCGGCCATCCTTTACCCAGCCCAGATTGATGACCAGGTCAATCTCTCCGGCGCCATTGACCACAGCATCCCGTGTCTCAAAGACTTTGACCATGGTGGTGGCGTAGCCGTTGGGAAAGCCCACCACTGTGCCGACGGGGACCTGCCCGTTCAGATACTCCGCCGCCGCTTTGACATAGCTGGGCGGTATGCACACGCTGGCGCAGCGGAAGGCCGCCGCCTCATCGCACAGCTGGCGGATTTCCTCCCAGGTCGCCGTGGGCTTGAGCAGGGTGTGATCCACAGCGGCTAACAAATGCTTGATTTCCATTCCCATTCACTCCTCTCAGGGGTCCAACAGCCGGGCAATGGCCGTCCTGTGTACCACCAGGGCGCTTTTGGGGCAAAACTCCTGGCAGCAAAAACAGCGGATGCACTGCTTCCGGTTGATTTCCGGCTTCCCTTTTACCATGACAATGGCCTTGGCCGGGCAAATGTTCTCGCAGGCGGCGCAGCCCACACAGTGCTCGGGATTGAGCTTGGGCCGCTGGGCCAACACCTTGCCCATGAGCGCACCCCGCATCCGCTTGAGTACGCTGGTGCCATCCCCCTGGAACAGGTGCCCGTTCCCCGTGGTAATACGCTGAAAATCCTCCAGGCAGAAGGGCGCATACGCCCCCTCCACCTGCAATTCCTCCACCGTCTCTGGAATCAGGCCACGCTCCAAGGCCGCCTCCAGCGTGGGCACCTCCTGCCGCTTCACCCCAATGAGCTGGGCACACAGCAAATCCACCTTGTGGGGGCTCTCCCCCGCCACCAGCGCCCCCATATGCCGGGGGGTGCCTCCCGTGGGGCCATTGCCCTCCATACAGGTCACAGCATCCACGATGGTCAGGCGGGGCTTGAAGTATTCATCCAAATCCACCAGCATACGGGCAAAATCCCTGGGGTCCGGGTAGCGGAAGTGGTATTCCGGCTTCTTTGTGCCCGGAATGGCGCCAAACATATTCTTTGCGCCGCAGCTCATTCCCATCATACCGTGGGTCTTTAGCTTACAGAAGTTGATGACGGCATCCGCCTCATCCAGATAGGCGGTGTATTGGAACCTGCGGCACACTGCGGCCTCCGGGCTGACCCCCTCCCGCTCCTCGAAGTTGCGGTTGAGTCGTCCGCCCGCCTGTTCCACGGCGGACAGGCCGGTCACGGCGTACACCCGCCCCAGGAACATTCCGTTGTACAGTCCGCCGGGACTGTCCCCCACCACAACGTTGGCCCCCCGCTCCACCAGCAATCGGGTCAGCCCCGCCAGCAGTGCGGGATGGGTGGTGGCCCCCAACTCCGGCTTCATGGCCGCCACCAGATTGGCCTTGATGGCAATGTTCATCCCCGCCTTCACCCAGTCCAGCCCCCCCAGAGGGGCCAGCACCTGCTCCAGGGCGGCTTTCACCCTCTCCTCCTGATAGTCGGCACAGGGCGCAATGACCACATCGGGCTTCATCCAGCCCCACCTCCTTTCACATTGTCCGAATGAAAAAAGGCTGCTGCAAAATTGCAGCAGCCTTTTGGATGGGAAAATTACTCCTCGTCAGCGGCCTCGTCGGCAGCGCCGTCATCCACAAGAGCGCGGATGGACAGGGAAACCTTCTGGTTCTCCTCGTCAATGGCAATGATCTTGGCGTCCACCACATCGCCCTCAGCCACCACGTCGCCGGGCTTCTCCACACGGTGGTCAGCCAGCTGGGAGATGTGAATCAGGCCGTCCACACCGGGGACGATCTCGGCGAAGGCGCCGAAGGTCATCAGCTTCACAATGCGCACAGAGGCCACATCGCCCACAGCGTACTTGCTGGTGAACACAGTCCAGGGCTCCTGGCTGTGATCCTTCATGCCCAGAGAGATCTTCTTCTTCTCGGGGTCGAAGGAAATCACATACACCTCAACCTGGTCGCCCACGGAGACAACCTCAGCGGGGTTCTTGATGCGGGACCAGGACAGCTCGGAGATGTGGACCATGCCGTCCACGCCGCCGATGTCCACGAATGCGCCGTAAGAGGTCAGGCTCTTGACGGTGCCGTTGTAGTGCTTGCCCACCTCGATGCCGTTCCAAACCTCAGCGGCGGCAGCGGCACGGGCCTCAGCGGCCACAGCACGGATGGAGCCAACCACACGGCGGCGGGCACGGTTGACCTCGGTGATGCGCAGCTGCACACGGGTCTTGACCATGTCGGACAGGTCGGCGCCGCGGGGCTTGCCGGACTGAGAAGCGGGGATGAACACACGGATGCCCTTGACATTGGCAACCAGGCCGCCCTTGTTCTCCTCGGTGATGGTGCCCTCCAGAACTTCCTTGGACTCCACGGCGTTCTCGATGGTCTCCCAGTTCTTAGCGGCATCCAGGCGCTTCTTGGACAGCTTGACCATGCAGTCACGGTCGCTGACCAGCAGCACATAGGTCTCGATTTCCTCGCCAACCTTGGCGATGTCCTCTACCTTCACGTTGGGATCGTCGCTCAGCTCAGACAGGGGGATGTAGCCGGGATACTTGATGCCCAGCTCGACCTGAACCTCGGTCGGAGTAACGGCAACAACGGTGCCAGTAACCTTATCCCCCGTATTCAAAGTTTTGAACGACTCCTCCAGCATCTCAGCAAAGGACTGTTCAATCTCCATAATTTCGTCGCTCATTTTGTTGTAGACCTCCTTTATTATCCACTCCGGCGTAGAAGCGCCGGCAGTGATGCCTAGCATCTTGATGTGGCGAAAGTCCTCCCGGGAGAGATCCTCCCCACGCTCCACCTGTCGGACCAGAGAACAGCTGCGCGCACAAAGCTGAGTCAACCGCTTTGTGTTAGAGCTTTTGGGATCACCGATGACAATCATCCCATCGCATCGAGCAGCCAATTCCATGGCCTCAGATTGACGCTTAGACGTAGCACCACATATTGTATCAAAAAATTCGCAGCTTGTACACACTTTTTTTGCGTTTTCAACGGTTTTTTCCCAGGCATCACGAATCGCCGTTGTTTGGCACACAAAACTCAGTGGTTTTTCCTTTAATTCGGGATTTTTGCTTAAAATCTGTTCAAGGGATTCCCAATCGGGAGCCACCACCGCCCGCCGGGCGCACCCCGCAATGCCAATGATTTCTGGGTGGTCGGGGTCCCCGATGATGACGGGGACCCGCCCCTTCTCCTCCGCCTGGCGCACCAGGTCGTGGATGCGCACCACATTGGGACAGGTGGCGTCCATCACCACGCATCCCCGCTGCTCCAGCCGGCGGTATACCTCGTCCGGCTCTCCGTGCGCCCGTATCAGCACCGTAGCCCCCTCAGGCGCCTGCTCCGGCGTGTGTACCGTCACCGCACCCAGCTGTCTCAGGCGGGCAATCACATGGTCGTTGTGGGTGATGTGCCCCAGCAGATAAACCGGGCCCTTTGCCGCAGCCTCTTCCGCCAGCTCCACGGCCCGGCGGACACCGTAGCAAAATCCGGCGGACTTGGCCAATGTCACTTGCATGATACAGTTCCTCCCAGCGCCCGGATGCGGTCCATCAGGTCATCGGCAATCTTCTGGTACTCCTCCGGCGTGGGCTTGCGCCCCTCAAACCGGGGATAGTAGGGCTCGCCAAAGACCACCTTCACCTTGCGGAACAGCTTCTTTTCGGGCTGGATGTAGATGGGCAGCAGGGGCACGCCGGTGCGGGTTGCCAGCATGGCCGCCCCGGTGTGGGCATGGGATTCCTCCCCCTCCCGGACGCGGGTGCCCTCGGGAAAGAGGAGCAGACGGCGCCCGTCCTTCAGGTGCTTCATACATTCCTTGATGGCCTTCACATCGGCCTCACCCCGGCGCACCCCGATAATGCCGGACTTTTTGAGCAGCCATCCCAGCACGGGGATTTCCATCAGCTCGTTTTTGGCCATAATGTGGGTCTGCTTTTTAAAGCCCAGGGAGCAGACCACATAGAAGGGGTCGCCGATGGTGGTGTGGTTGCCGCACATCATTACCCCGCCTTCGGGGAGGTTTTCCAGCCCCGTGGCCTGCCAGGGGTGAAAGATTTTCATAAACACCCAGATAAATGCCTGCAAAACAGCATACCAGCGATTATACATGGGAATGCCCCTCCTCAATGTTCAAAGTCCGGCGGATTAGGGCCAGCATCACCGCAAAGCTCTCCTCCAAATCCTTCTGCGTGGTGTCCACCACCACAGCGTCGTCGGACTGGCGCAGCGGGGCGCTCTCCCGCTCCATATCCCGCCTGTCCCGCTCCAAAACATCACGGAGCACCTGCCCCTCATCCGCCTGCTGTCCCCTCTGGCGCAGCTCCAGGCAGCGGCGGCGGGCACGGGCCTGGGGACTTGCCGTGAGGAAGATTTTCAGGTCCGCCTGGGGGAGCACCACCGTGCCAATGTCACGGCCGTCCATAATCACATCCTGCTCCCTGGCCAGCCGGCGCTGCATATCCAGCAGAAAGCTGCGCACCGCCGGAAAGGCGGACACGGTGGAGGTATAGTCGGACACCTCGTGCTGACGGATGGCCTCGGTCACATCCTCGCCGTGGAGAAACATATGCTGTAAACCGTCCTCACCATAGCACATTTTGATGTCCAGGGAGGGCAGCAGCCTGGCCACAGCTTCCTCCTCCAGAGGAATCTGCTCCCGATAGGCCGCCAAGCCGACGGTGCGGTAAATGGCACCGGTGTCCACGTAGAGGTATCCCAGCGCCTGTGCCAGTCTCCTGGCCAGGGTGGACTTCCCAGCCCCAGATGGGCCGTCAATGGCGATACTGCGATGTTGCATACAATCCGTCCTTTATTCCCAATTTTTATGGCTTTGCACAAACTCTGCTGCGGCGCACCCCGCCACATAGCCGGTGGACCAGGCAATCTGGAGGTTGAACCCTCCGGTATACCCATCCAAATCCAGCACTTCCCCTGCCAGGTACAGCCCCTCCACCAGCTTGGACGCCATTGTACCGGGGGCCACCTCATGCACCTTCACGCCGCCGGCTGTGACAATGGCCTCAGTCACCGGGCGGGGGCCAGAGAGGGGAATCTCCAAATCCTTGAGGGTCTCCAGCAGCGCCCTGCGCTGTTCCCTGCGCAGCTCGTGCATCTTCTGGGTCAGCGCAATGCCTGCCCGGCGGGCTGCCACAGGAATCATGGACTGGGGCACCAGTCCCCCCAGTGCGTTGGCGCAGCTTTGGTTGGCCCGCTCCTTGCACTCCCGGAGCAGCCGGGCATCCAGCGTTTCCCTGTCCAGGGCAGGCTTGAGGTCAATGTGGGCCGTATAGCAGTCCTTCTCCCAGTTCAGATGGGCGGAGGCGGAGAGCACCAGCGGACCGGACAGCCCGAAATGGGTAAACAGCATCTCCCCCTGCTCACGAAAGACCACCTTCCCCTTCTGATTGGTCACCTTCAGCTCCACATTGCGCAGGGATAGCCCCTGCATCTCCTGACAGCAGGGGTCCGGGGACACCAGGGGGACCAGGGACCCCCGTACAGGAGTTATGCTGTGCCCCACGTCCTCCGCCAGGCGGTAGCCATCTCCCGTGGATCCGGTGCGGGGATAGGAGGCCCCTCCGGTGGCCAAAATCACCGCCTTGCAGGGCATTGGCCCGGCACTGTGCTGTGTGCCTACCCCCACAATTGCCCCCTGCCGTGTCACCAGCTGGGTGACCCGGTCCTGCCGGATGTCCACCCCCAGGCGGCGCAGCGCAAAAAACAGTGCGTCAATGATGTCCGCCGCCCGGTCGGATTGGGGAAATACCCGGTTCCCCCGCTCCACCTTCAGGGGCACCCCCAGGCCCTCAAAAAAGTCCCAGGTGTCCTGGGGATTGAAGCGCTGAAAGGCGCTGTAAAGGAATTTACCATTACGGGGAATGGAGGCCATCAGCTGCTCCAGTCCGCAGGCGTTGGTCACGTTGCAACGCCCTTTTCCCGTGATATACAGCTTGCGCCCCAATTTCTCGTTTGGCTCCACCAATACCACCGAAGCGCCCTGCCTGGCCGCCATAATGGCAGCCATCATGCCCGCCGCCCCACCGCCTGCCACTACAATTTGATTTGTCTGTTCCATCTTGTCATCCTCTCGCCGCCCGATGGGGGCGGGCAAACTCAGTCCTCGGTATACTCCACCTTCTCGTATACATGGTATTCATCCCAGATACGCTCCAGGCGCTGGAAGGTAGCCGTCACATCCTCCGACTTTTTGCGGCCCACCGCCACAATCAGGGCGTTGAGAATGGACAGCGGCGCCACCAGCGAATCCACAAAGGAGGCCATGTCGCTTTTGGCCAACAGGCGCAGGGAGGCAATCTGATACAGCGGGGACAGCTCGCTGTCGGTAATGGCCACCACCGTGGCCCCCTGATCCCTGGCAAACTCCATGGCCCTGGCTGTCCGGGTGGAATAGCGGGGAAAGCTCATGCCGATGACCACATCCTCCGGGCCCAGCTGGAGCAGCTGCTCAAACATCTCACTGGCCAGCGTGCTCTGCACCTGGCGCACATCCTGAAAAATGAGGTTGAAGTAGAAGAACAGAAAATCGGACAGCCCCGCAGCAGAGCGCACACCGATGATATAAATGCGCCTTGCCCTCACAATGGCGTCCACCACAGCGGAGAACTCCTCCCTGCTCACCGTCTCCAAGGTCATGCGCAGCTTGTCCATATCAGAGCGCACCACCTTGGCCAGAACGTCCTGATCGCCCATCCGGTCGTTGGACACCTCAATGCGCTGCACAGAGGTGAGCTTGTTGCGAATCACATCCTGCAAGGCCCGCTGCATGGCAGGGTAGCCGTCGTAGCCCAGCTCAACGGCAAAACGCACCACCGTGGACTCGCTGATGTTCACAGCCTTGCCCAGCTTTGCCGCCGTCATAAAAGCGGCCTTATCGTAATTTTCCAATATGTACTGTCCAATGAGCTTTTGCCCTTTGGAAAAGAAGCTCATCCCGTTGCGGATGCCCACAAGAATATCTCGACCCATAAAAACACTTCCATTCTGAACACACCCTGTGCCTCCCATCCGGGCTGCACAGGGCCTTGACAGATACTATCATACCGGGTTCTCCCGGAGATTGCAAGTGCTTTTACAAGCTTTTCTCTCTTTTCCAGTTTAGCCAGAGAGGTTTGCAACCTCATCCGGTGTGAGAAAGCGCCATGCCCCCCGGGGGAGCTGTCCCAGCCTCAGTGCGCCCTCACGCACCCGAATGAGCCGCTGCACCTTCAGCCCGGCGGCGGCGCACATCCGGCGTACCTGCCGGTTTTTCCCCTGATGTATCACAATGGACAGCCAGTCCCCGCCCGTTTCCTCCACCCGGTCGGCCACCATCTCCTCCCCGTCGATGTACATGGGCGCACGCAGCAGGGGGATTGCCCGGGAAATGCTCCCCGCTACCTTCACCCGGTACTCCTTCTCCACCTCGTGGGCCGGATGGGTGAGGCGGTGGGTAAAAGCGCCGTCGTCGGTGAGGAGGAGCAGCCCTTCGGAGTCCATGTCCAGCCGTCCCACCGGCCATACCCGGGCAGGGCAATCTGCGGTCAAATCCGTCACCGTCCGCCTCCCCTTCTCATCGCACAGGGTGGTCACATACCCCCGGGGCTTGTGCAGCATCAAATAGGTATGGGCAGAGGGGCGGCGCAGCGCAACGCCGTCCACCTCCACCGTGTCCCGCTCCAAATCCGCCTTATCTCCCAGGGCGGCGGGCCTGCCATTCACACGCACCCGTCCGCTCAGCAGATATTCCTCCGCCTTGCGCCGGGAACACACCCCGGCGGCGGACAAAATCTTTTGCAGTCGTTCTTCCATGCCAATTCTCCTTGTCTTATGCCCCCCGGCCCAGCAGCCGCTCCCACCAGCTGCGCTGAGACACCTGGGCACAGGGCGCACCGTGCAGTGCAATCAGCTCCACCTGGGCCACCACACGCCCCTCCAGCAGCCATTGGGCCTGTCCCACCACTTTCCCCTGCTCCACAGGGGCGGAGAGCGGCGTGTGCCACACCACCTCCATGGTCAGATCTTCCCCCTCGGCCAGGGGATATGCCAACGAGCGGGCCGCCCCTGCGGCAACATTGGGCAGTAAGCTGCCCGATACCGCCGCCCTGCCCATCTCCTCCCCCTGGGTACACAACGCCGCAGCCCGGTACTGCGAAAAGCCATAGTCCAGCAGCGCCACATGGTCCCTCCAGTCGTCCCGGTCATCTAGGGTCACGCAGATAAGGGTGCGCCCATCCCGCCGGGCGGCAGACACCAGGGTGCGCCCAGCCAGCTGTGTATACCCGGTTTTCATGCCTACACAGCCGGGATACCGCTGGAGCAGCTTGTTGTGGTTGACCAGCGTGCGGTTTCCCACCCGGATGTGCTGGGTGGCGCAGATTTCAGACACCACAGGGTGGGCCAGACAGGCCTGGGCCAGCAGCGCCATATCGTAGGCGGTGGAATAGTGCCCCTCCTGATTGAGTCCGCTGGCATTGGCAAAGGAAGAGTGCTCCATCCCCAGCTGGGCGGCCTTCTCGTTCATCTTGCGGGCGAAGGACTCCTCATCTCCCGCCACATGGCAGGCGATGGCCCTGGCCGCATCATTGCCCGACTGGAGGAGCAGCCCGTACAGCAGCCCCCGCAGGGAGATTTCCTCCCCCGCCTTGAGGTAGATGGAGGAGCCCTCCACCCCCACCCACTCAGGGCGGATGACCACCATTTGCTCCAAATCTCCCCCCTGCTCCGCCGCCACCAGGGCGGTCATCAGCTTGGTGGTGCTGGCAATGAGCATGGGCTCGTGGATATTTTCTCCATAAAGCACCCGCCCGCTCTCCCCGTCCATCAGCACCGCTGCGGAGGCGGAGGTGGCGGGCGGGGCCGCCTGGTCAGCCTGGGCTGCCGCAGGCAGGAGCAGCAGCGCCGAGAGCAGCACCAACACCAATCGTCTCACAAAAGGTCACTCCCATCCGAATGCATCAGATGGGAGTAGTATGGCCCCATTCAGCCCAGAATATCCTCTGCCTGCTCACCGGCGCACATCTGCTTTTCCGCTGCCCGCTTGTCAATATAGCCGGTGACCTTGTCAAACATCTCCGGCACCATCTCCACCACCCGGCTCACCGAATCGTTGGAGGGAGGGGCCACCGGCAGCAGCTTTACGTTGCCGTCCTTGACGATAAGAAAGGCCACCGGGATGACATTCACCCCCGCCCCGGCGCCGCCGCCAAAGTTCTTGTGCACCTCAGGACTCTTGCCAAAATCCGACCCGCCGGTGGCAAATCCGAAGGACAGACGGGACACGGGGATCAAGGTCACGCCGTCCTGGGTCACAATGGGCTGCCCCACAACGGTATTTGCATCCACCATCTCACGGATTTTCCCCATGGTGGTTTGCAGCACTTCATTGATGGGATGATTCTGTTCGCTCATGGCTGTGCCTCCTATGCTGTTTTGGGCGGCGATTTGCCCCCCAGATTTTCCATACCTTCCACCCGCAGCGGCAGCCGATGGCAAGCAGCTGTCCCACGGCAATGGTCGCCGCCGTGCGGATGCGTATCACCGGCTCACGGGCCTGATAATCCACATCGATGTGGATGCGATGGGACTTCACCTTAAAATTATGGTCAAAAATCGGCCAGAGCATTCCCGCCACCCCATGGGCACGCCCAAACCCCAGTGCGGCGTCAGCGGCGTTATCCGCTGCCCAAATTACCTCCAGCTCCAGCGTGCGAATGCAGATGCAGCGGCGCAGGCCGCCCAAGGTCTCTGCAATCAGGGGGACGGTCTGCTCCACCCGCCGCAAGGTATCCTGCCAGGTTCCTTTGCCCTGGGCTGTCCGGGATGTCTGGTAGCGCTGCTTGACAGAGTCCACCACGCTCCCCGTATGCTCCGGCGCATCTCCCTGCTCCGTCTTTTGTTCGCCAGATGCCCCGCCGCCCCGCCGCCTGTCTGGCTTTGGCGGCCTGGGATAGAGGAGCACCCCCAGCGGCCCCACCACCAGCCGCACCCGAATGCCCTCGGGGCCATAGGACACCTCTGCCCCCACGGGCAGACAGAGCAGCAGCACCAGCAGGGCCAACAACACCCAGCCAATCATGCCCCTTCCTCCTGTTGCACCGCCTGTTCCGCCTCCTGAAGCCGCTCAATGGCCCGCTCCAGTTCCGTGGCAACCTGGGCATTTTCCTGGGTGGTGGCGGGCAGATCGGGCAAATCCTCCAGTGAGGACAGGCCAAAGGTGCGCAGGAAGTTGGGCGTGGTGCAAAACTGCATGGGCCGCCCGGGAAGCGCCAGCCGTCCCGCCTCGCAAATCAGCTCCCGCTCCAGCAGAAGTCCCACGGTATAGGAGCTGTCCACCCCGCGAATCTGCTCAATATATGCCCTGGTTACCGGCTGGAAGTAGGCAATCACAGCCAGCACCTCCAAAGCGGGCTGGGACAGCCTGGGGGGCCTGCGGTGCTCCAAAACCCGGCGCACCAGCTCTGCGTGCTCAGGAGCCGAGCACATCTGCCAGCAGTCCTCCAGCTGGAGCAGACGAATCCCCCGGCGCTCGTAGCTGTATCGGTCGGCAAGGCTTTGGCAGGCCTGGGACACTGCCTTAGGCCGCTGCCCCACAATCTGACTCATCCGCTCCACCGGTACCGGGTCGCCGGATGCGAACAAAATCGCCTCCAGCACCAGTTCCAATTCCTCTTGCTCCACGATGGGTTCTCCTCCTTGCATGATGCCGCCCGCTCACTCGCCCTCTGCCGCCACATCGCCCTGCTCCAGCTCCAGCCCGGTGCTGGTCACGGTGCAATCCTCCTCCGTGCCTGCCAGATAGATGCGCTTGGCCTTGCACAGCTCCAAAACAGCCAGAAAGGTGGCCACCACCTCCGAGCGGCTCCGGCTTGTGCGAAACAGCGCTTTCAACCGGGTGACGCCAAACTGCACCAGCCGCTCCAGAATGGACCGGGCCTTGTCCTCTACCGGATAGGGTTCCCGTCCCACGATGCCTTCAAACGCCTCAACCGAGGGCGGCAGCCGGCGCTCTCCCCGCTCCATGGTGGCCCGGAGGGCCTGGGTCAAATCACCGGGGCTGTGTCGGTATTCATAGGTGCGCCGCCGCTGGGGCTCCTCGGGGGGACGCACAAGATAGTCCCGCCCGTACTCGTACTTCTTCGCCATCGCACCGGTGACTGCCTTGATTTTCAGGTAGCTGTCCTGATGCTGCCGCTCCTCCAGGGCAGAGATGAGCTGCTCCATCTCCGTGGCGGCCTCCTCGTCGTCCACCGACAGCAGCATCCGCGTTTTGATATATACCAGGTGAGCGGCCATGGTGACAAATTCACTGGCCACCTCCAGGTTTAGGCGCTCCCGCTGTTCCATCCACTCCAGGTACTGGTCCAGCAGCAGCGCAATGGGAATATCCCGAATTTCAATTTTATTCTTACTCAGCAGGTGAAGGATGAGGTCCAGCGGCCCGTCGAAGTCCTCCAAGTGCTCCTGCTTCGCCCGTACCACCTTGTCCAGGTGGTAAATGGGGGCTTCCATAGAGGCTTCCTCCTCACTGCAAGTCACTGTAAAAGTCACTGGGTGCATTATAGCAAACATTCTCCCAGATGACAAGCGCCCCGGCGAGGAATCTCACCGGGGCGCCTGCGTCCGCCGAAAAAGACAGCGCCTTTCCCAACGGGAATGTTCTATAGAGCGCAGGTTCCACCTGCTGTCTCCCCCTTGTGCTCCATGGGAAGAGGGTGTTTTGCGGCACCCCCCGTCAATCAGGGACGGACGCCGGGGCCGGATGGGATGCAGCGGTCTTTTCGGGGTCATGCGCCCCTCAAATGCAGCCTTCAACTCCCTTGGAACCCCACGCCTGTCACAGCTTACAGCCCAGCTTCTCCAGCGCCGCCTTGGCGGAGAGCTGTTCCGCCTCCTTTTTGGTGCGCCCCTGACCACGGCCCATCACCTGACCGTCCACCGAGGCCTCCATGACGAAAATGCGGGCGTGGTCCGGGCCAATTTCGTCCACCAGCTGATAGGTGACCTTTTGGCCGGGGCTGCGCTGTACCCACTCCTGCAAACCGGTCTTGTAGTCCCGATCCACCGCCTTCTCCCGCTCTTTATCCAGGATAAAGGTCTGAATGATGCGCCGCACCGGCTCAAACCCGCCGTCCAGATATACGGCTGCCAGCGTGGCCTCGGTGGCGTCCGCCAGGATGGAGGGGCGGCTGCGCCCGCCGCCCGCCGCCTCACCCTTGCCCAGGCGCAGGCAGCGGCCCAACCCCAGGTTGAGGGCCACCTCGTGCAAGCTCTCCTCACATACCAGGGCAGCCCGGGTGCGCGTCAGTTCTCCCTCGGGCATATCGGGGTGGGTGGCAAACAGGTGCTCTGCCACAATCATGCCCAGTACAGAATCCCCCAAAAACTCCAACCGCTCGTTGCTGGTCACACCGGCACTGCGGTGCTCGTTGGCATAGGAGCTGTGGGTCAGTGCGTGCTCCAGCAGCGCCACATTCTGAAATTGATAGCCCAGACGGGCCTGCAATTGCTTCACAATGATTCCTCCCAGTGCAGACCCGCCACAACCCGGAACCATCCGGCAATCCAGGGGGACGCATCTGCAACACAGCTGTTTTGCAAACGGCAAAGGGCCATCAGCCCCGCAGGAGGGGTGCCAACCGGCTGCCTCCCACGGGACGGCGAGGGCCTTGCCCTGCCCGGCAGCCTTAGATGTCCAGGTGCTCCTGCATATACTTGTACAAGTCACCCACAGTGACAATGGAACTGGTCACGTCCTCGTCCATCTCCTCCATGCCAAACTCCTCCTCCAGGGCCATGGACAAATCCACCAGGTCCACAGAGTCCGCGCCCAGCTCGTCCACAAACGAGGTGTCTCTGGTGATGCTGTCAGCGGAGACACCGAACTGCTCGGCAATGAGTGCACAAAGTTTTTCAAACATAGTTTCATAGCTCCTTTTGCATGGCTTTTACACCATAATAGGCACTACTGTGTCTGATGTCAATTGTATGAATGGACAATTTTCAATCGTCAGAGCCATCAACATTGTTGCCACCGGCCAGTTTTTTAACCGGGAGACGCATATGGGCAACATTTTCTGTAATATCCTCAATAATGCCCGACTTCTGAAACTCTATGGCCTGGCGCACGGCGTTCTTGATGGCGTAAGCGTCAGAAGAGCCGTGGGCCTTGATGACGGGCTGGGCAATGCCCAGCAGCGCAGTACCGCCCACCTCATTGGAGCTCATAACCTTTTTCAGCCCGTCGATTTCACCCTTGACCATCAGACCGGCCACCTTGGTTTTCAGGTTCTTGTAGAACATCTTTTTGATTTCCCGGCTGAGGAAGAGGGCCGTACCCTCCATGGCCTTGAGGAAGATATTCCCGGAATAGCCATCGCTGACGATGACGTCCACTGCGCCCTCCACAGCCTCACGGGCCTCCACATTGCCCACAAAATTGATGCGCCCCTCGTTGCCCGCCTTTTCCAGCAGCTCGTAGGCCTCACGCTGCAAATCGGTGCCCTTGGACGGCTCTGCCCCGATGTTGAGCAGCCCCACCTTCGGCTCTGGACGGCCCAGCACCCGGTCGGCATAGTAGCTGCCCATAAAGGCAAACTGGAGCAGGAATTCCGGCGTACACTCGGCGGTGGCGCCGCAGTCGATGAGCACCGCTCCCCCGTTGCCCGTGGGGATGACAGGCGCCAGAGAGGCCCGGCGAATCCCCTTGATGCGCTTTGTCAGCAAGGTGGCGGCGGAGAGCAGCGCCCCTGTGGAGCCAGCGGACACAAAGGCGTCCCCCGCCCCCTCCTTGAGCAGCTTTAGCCCCACCGTCAGGGAAGAATTCTTCTTCTCCTTGAAGGCCGTGGCGGGATTGTCGCACATTTCCACCACCTGGTCGGCATGGGTGATTTCCACCCCAGGGGGCAGGTCAGACAGGCCGTCCTCGTGCAGCACCTTGAGGATTTCCTCCCCCCGTCCCACGAGAATCACCTCTGCGCCATATTCCTTGACCGCCTGGAGCGCCCCTCGCACCGGGGCCTGGGGTGCGTTGTCCCCACCCATGGCATCCACAATGATTTTCATGCCCTCACCTCTTCCTTATAGTGTTTCCCGCAGTGCGTCCACCAGCTCCAGCGAGCGGCGGGACAGCTCTGCATTTTTGTTGCGTTTCCCCTTGACCCGATAGCCCAGCGGCGGCATAATGCCGAAGTTGACGTTCATGGGCTGGAAATCTCCCACCGTCTCATTGCTCACATAGAGCGCCAGCGCCCCAATGGCAGTCTCACGGGGGAAATCCACGGCCTCCTTCCCCAGCAGCCGATGGGCCAGCTCCACCCCGGCCAGAAAACCGGAGGCGGTGGACTCCACATAGCCCTCCACGCCGGTGATCTGCCCGGCAAAGCAAATGCGCTCTTGTCCCTTCACCCGGTAATAGCGGTCGAGCAGGCGGGGGCTGTCCAGATAGGTGTTGCGGTGCATCACCCCGTAGCGCACATATTCTGCGTTGCGCAAGGCGGGAATCATGGAAAACACCCGCTTTTGCTCCCCCCACTTCAGGTGGGTCTGGAAGCCCACCAGATTGTACAGGGTGCCCTGGGCATTGTCCCGGCGCAGCTGCACCACGGCGTAAGGCTCCTTCCCCGTCCTGGGGTCAGCCAGTCCCCTGGGCTTGAGGGGGCCAAAGCAGAGGGTCTGCTCCCCTCTGCGGGCCATCACCTCCACCGGCATACACCCCTCAAACACATTGGCGTCCTCGAAGCCGTGTACCTCCGCCTCCTCGGCGCTGCACAGCGCCCGCCAAAAGGCCAAATACTCCTCCTGGCTCATGGGACAATTGATGTAGTCCGCCGTGCCCCGGTCATAGCGGGAGGCAAACCAGGCGCTGTCCATATCCACACTTTCAAAGGTGACAATGGGGGCGGCGGCATCAAAGAAATTGAGGTAACGGCTGTCGGGGAACAGCTGGGAAATGGCCTGGGACAGGGGGTCTGAGGTGAGCGGGCCGCTGGCTACCACCACTTCTCCCTCTGGAATCTGGGTCACTTCCCCCTCCACCACGGTAATGTTGGGGTGAGATTGGATTGCCTGGGTGACCGCCCTGGAGAATCCCTCCCGGTCTACCGCCAGTGCTCCCCCTGCCTCCACTCTGGTCTGGTCGGCACAGCGCAGAATGAGGCAGCCGCAGCGGCGCAGCTCCTCCTTCAGCAGCCCCACAGCGTTCTCCAGCTGATCTGAGCGCAGGGAGTTGGAGCAGACCAACTCTGCAAAGCCCTCACTGTGGTGCGCCGGGGTCATCTTGTGGGGCTTCATCTCCCGCAGGGTCACATGAATCCCACGCTGGGCCAGCTGCCAGGCCGCCTCGCAGCCCGCCAGCCCCGCACCGATAACGGTAACATTCAATTCACTCAAGCTTTTTCTCTCCTGTCCTGTGTATCCCGTGTCCTGCACGCCCGGCAAGCCCCCTCCCGCCCGAGGGCAGGCGGGGGCTTGGGTTGTGATGCAGCGCCCGGTCAGTCTGTCTGTCCTTCGCCGGCAGCCGCCTTCTTGCTGGTCTTACCGGCTGTTTTCTTCGCCGTGCTCTTGCGGGCGGTGGTCTTTTTCCCCGCTTCCCCCTCCGCCTTGTCCCCGGCGCTCTTTTTCGCCGTGGACTTTTTGGCAGCGGTCTTTTTGGCTGTGGACTTCTTGGCCGTGGTTTTCTTTTCCGCAGACTTCTTGGCAGAGCCCTGCTCCTCCGTATCCTGTTCCCCGGCCTGGGTCTGCTCTGTTTTGGCGGCAGTTTTCTTCTTGTACCCGCCGCGCTTCTCCTCCGGGGTAAAGTTGGCGCACTGCTCATTGATACAGAAGGGGCGCTTGAACCCTCGCCCGGACTTCTTAAACATGGTTTGGCCGCACACAGGGCAATTGTCCTTCACCGGCACATCCCAGGTCATAAAGTCACAGTGCTGCTCATCCTTGGAGGAGTTGTGCTCGCAGCCGTAATAGGTGTACCCCTTCTTGGAGGTCTTTTTCAGGATGCGTCCGCCGCACCGGGGGCATTTCCCCGGCATTTCCACCACCAGAGGCTTGGTGAAGGTGCACTCCGGCCAGCCGGGACACGCCAAAAACCGCCCGAACCGCCCGGACTTGACCACCAGGTTGCGCCCGCACAAATCGCAAATTTCCTCAGACACCTCATCGGGCACCTTGATGCGCTCTCCGTCCAGCTCGCTCTCCGCCTTCTCCAGTTCCGCCTCAAACCCCTGGTAGAATTGGGACAGCACCTGCTTCCACTGTACCTGCCCCGCCTCCACCTTGTCCAATTCGCCCTCCATGTGGGCGGTGAAATCAGGGTCTACAATATCGGGGAACCGCTCCTTCATCAGTCCTGTGACCACCTCGCCCAGCGGAGTGGGGCGCAGCTGGCGTCCCTCCTTCACCACATACTCCCGGTCCGTGATGGTGGAAATGGTGGGTGCGTAGGTGGAAGGGCGTCCAATCCCCCGCTCCTCCAGCGCCCGGATAAGGGTGGCCTCGGTAAACCGTGCAGGGGGCTGGGTGAAGTGCTGGGCATGGCTCAAGCCGTCCAGACGCAGCTGCTCCCCCTCCTTCAAATCGGGCAGGGGCGACTGGGGTGCGGCCTCATCGTCGTCCCGGCTCTCCTCATACACTGCGGCAAAGCCATTGAACTTGATGGAGGAGTGGGTGGCACGGAACTGATACCCCGCCGACTCCACTTCGATGGACACACTGTCGTATACCGCCGGAGCCATCTGACAGGCCAAAAAGCGGCTCCAAATCAGCTTGTACAGCCTGTACTGCTCCCCGGTGAGGTCTTTTTTCAGCTGTTCCGGCGTGAGGTTCACATCCGAGGGACGGATGGCCTCATGGGCGTCCTGGGCGTTGCCCTTGGCCTTGAAGCGCCTGGTTTTGGCCGGGTAGTAGGCCTTGCCGTAGCGGGACTCGATAAAGGTCTTTGCGGCGGACAGCGCCTCCTCAGACAGGCGCAGGGAGTCGGTTCTCATATAGGTGATCAGACCCACAGTCCCCTCCCCGGCAATGTCCACACCCTCATACAGCTGCTGGGCAATGGACATGGTGCGCCTAGGGGTCATATTCAGCTTGCGGGAGGCCTCCTGCTGGAGGGTGGAGGTGATGAAGGGCGGGGCAGGGTTGCGGCTCTTATCCTGCCGCTTCACCGCCGTGACCTGGAAGGGCGCAGACTGTACCGCCTGCACCACGGCGTCCACCTCTTCCCTGCTCCCCAGCTCCATTTTCTTTTCCCGGCCATAGAAATCCGCCTGGAAGCCTCCGATGTTGGGGGCAATGCGCCCCAGCTGTGCGGTGATGGACCAATATTCCTTGGGCTGGAAGGCTCGAATTTCCTCCTCCCGCTCCACCACCAGCCGGGTTGCCACAGACTGCACCCGTCCGGCGGACAGGCCGCGGCGGATTTTCTTCCACAGCAGCGGGGAGAGCTGATAGCCCACAATGCGGTCGAGCACCCGCCGGGCCTGCTGGGCGTCCACCAGGTTCTGGTCAATCTCCCGTGGGGAGGCAATGGAATCTGCCACCACCTTGCGGGTGATCTCGTTGAACGTCACCCGGCAGGTCTTTTCCTTGGGGACCCCCAGCACAGACTGAAGGTGCCAGGAGATTGCCTCCCCCTCTCGGTCCGGGTCGGTGGCCAAATAGATGCGCTCGCTGGCCTTTGCCGCCTTGCGAAGCTCGGCGATTGTCTCCTCTTTGGCCTTAATGTCCTGATAATCCGGCTCAAAGGTGGTCACATCCACCCCCAGCTTGCTCTTTGGCAGGTCACGGACATGGCCCATGGAGGCTTTGACCTGAAAGCCTGGCCCCAGGTACTTGCCGATGGTTTTGGCCTTCGCCGGTGACTCCACAATCACTAAACTCGTCTTTGCCATAGTTTACATTACTCCATTTTCCATCTGACTGCGGCTCTGAAGCGCTTTCCGCTCTCCTCAGCCACATATCCTTGAATCTGTAAGATGGTGAGGGCGGCTAAAATCCGCCGGGCCTCCATCTGCGTGTGCTCCACCAGGTCGTCTACCCGCAGCAAGGTGTCACGAAGGGCCAGGAGCACTGTGCGCTGGTCGTCTGTCAGGGTGCTGCTGCATTCCTTCCAGTCAATATATGCTAATTCCTCGGGGATGTCAACCTCTTTCCCGATTTTTTCATGGGATGTGCCAGAGGGCGCCGGGACCGCCCGCACTGCTCTGCGGGATGCGCACTGCCCGCCCCTGCTCTGGCGCTCCCTCTGCCCCTCCCAGTGGGGCAGCCGCCTTTTGGGCGGCGCAAGGGCCCCCGGGAACTGGTCACGAAACTCGCACAATACATCCTCAGCCCCCAAAATAAGCTTGGCCGCCCCCTCCTGAATGAGGCGGTTGGTGCCCTCGCTGTAGGGGGAATCCCAGGGGCCGGGTACGGCAAACACCTCCCGCCCCTGCTCCAGGGCATGGTTGACGGTGTGCAAGGTGCCGCCATGCCGGGGGCTCTCCACCGCCACCACGCCCACGGACAGCCCGCTGATGATGCGGTTTCGCACCGGAAAATGCGTGCCCAGCGGGGCCGTTCCCGGCGGGTACTCGGAGATGAGCAGTCCCTGCTGAGCCACCGCCTCATACAACCGGCGGTTTTCTCTGGGATATACCACATCCAGCCCGCAGGCCAGCACACTCACCACCGGTCCGCCCTCCCGGAGCGCCCCGTATACTGCGCTGGCATCCACCCCCTGGGCCAGGCCGGACACCACAACTGCGCCCTGCCGGGTGAGGGCACGGGACAATGTCCGTGCCACCCTGCACCCATATTCCGTGGCCCTGCGTGTCCCCACAACACCGATGACCACCTGGTCGTCAAAGGGAATCTCCCGCCCCTTGCAATAGAGCACCAGAGGCGGCTGATAGATTGCCGACAGCCGCTCCGGGTATCGGGCGTCCTGCAAGGTAATCAGGCGG
This sequence comes from uncultured Oscillospiraceae bacterium, assembly GCA_944387115.1. Taxonomy (GTDB): domain Bacteria; phylum Bacillota; class Clostridia; order Oscillospirales; family Oscillospiraceae; genus Enterenecus. The sequence continues at coordinate 8,797 of CALXDR010000001.1, read as the reverse complement.
ATGCCCAGCCGGTCGCAGCGGCGGAAGGTGGCCTCCACCTCATCCATGGACTTGTCCTCCAAAGACTGCACACCCGCCTGCGTCATGCCCTCTATCTGCCGAAACTCCTCCGGGGCGGCGAAGAACACCCCTTCCGGGGAGCCAAACCGTTCCAGTACCCGCCCCAGTACACCGCCGCCCAGCCCCTTGCGCTGGGACAGCCACAGCCAGTATTTCATATTCGCCATCCCAGTTTCCTCCATTAAAGCAGTCCCCTGCTCATTTCCCACAGCACCACTGTAGCGGCAGCGGCGGCATTGAGGGATTCACACCGGGGCGACATGGGAATCTTCACCGTCTTTTGGCACAAATCCAGCGAGGCCTGAGAAACCCCCCGCCCCTCGCTGCCAATGATAACCGCCGCCCGGTGCAGCGGCACCTGGCGCAAATCCTCTGTGTCATCCCGCAGCGCCGTGGCATAGAGGGGAATGCCAGCGGCCGCCAGCTTGCCGGCCGCCCCCTCCAGCGTGTCCTCGTACACCGGCAGACGAAACGCCGCCCCCATGGTAGCCCGCACCGCTTTGGGGCTCCAGGGGTCAGCGCACCCCGGAGCTAAAATAAGCCCGTCGGCAGCAAAGGCGTCTGCGGTTCTCCAGATGGTGCCCAGGTTGCCCGGGTCCTGAATCCCGTCCAGCACCAGATACCTGCTCCCCTCCGGCCGAGAGGGCAGGCTTTGCGCTTGCACCCGGCACACAAAGAGCACCCCCTGCGGACTCTGTGTGTCCGCAATGCTCTCCAGCAAATCCTGGGGCACCTCCACCACACGCACCCAGGCGGGCAGGTCGGGTAGGGCAACCCCCTGAGCGCACACCACCGTTTCCAGCTGCGCCCCCCAGGCAACAGCCTCCTCCAGCAGCTTGGGCCCCTCTCCCACCATCACGCCCTCTGCCCGGCGGGCCGAGCGCTTTCCATTGAGCTTACGCAGGCGCACCATCAGGGGATTGGTGCGGCTGGTAATCCACTCCCGGCTCATCGTTTGCACAGGGCGGCAATGTCCTCATCCCGCCCCAGCACAATGAGCTTATCCCCTTCTGACAAAACGCATTCCGCCCCCGGCGCCACATTGATCTCCTGTCCCTGGCGCAGCGCAATGACGTTGACACCGAACTTGGCCCGGATGTCCAGCTCCCGAATGCTGTGCCCTTCCCACCCTCCGGGCAGGTCAACCTCCACAATGGCGTAATCCGGGGATAGCTCAATGAAATTCAGGATATTGGAGCGGGCCAGCCCCTGGGCAGCCTTAATCCCCATTTCATGCTCGGGGAACACCACGTGGTCTGCCCCGATTTTCTCCAGCAGCCGCTTGTGGACATGGCTCTGCGCCTTGCACACCACCTGGGGCACGCCGGCCTCCTTCAGGCGCAAGGTCACCAGAGCGCTGCTGCCCACGTCATCTCCAATGGCCACCACAGCGCAGTCGTATTCAGACACCCCCAGCGAGCGGAGCACATCCGCATCCCGGGCGTCTGCCGCCACAGCGTGGGTGACCTGGTCGGCCACATCCTGCACCAGGTCCCGGTCCAAGTCAATGACCAGCACCTGATTGCCAAGCTCGCACAGCTCACGGGCCACAGCGGTGCCAAAGCGGCCCAGCCCGATTACCACAAAGTTTTTCATTGTCCTCTGCCTCCATCACCCAATCATCACATTGGTATTGGGATAACTAATTTTCCGAACCTCTTTCCCCCTGCCCAAAAAGGCGATGGAGAAGGATAGGATGCCCACCCGCCCCAAATACATCATCGCAATCAGCACCAGATGGGAGAAGGTGGACAGCTCCGGGGTAATCCCCACAGTCAGCCCCACCGTGCCCATGGCAGAGGCCGCCTCATAGGCCGCCCAGAGGTAGGGAACCTGATCCACAATGGCAATAGCCATGGAGGATGCAATAAAGCCGCTGCCCACCGCCAGCACCAGCGTAAGGGCCGCCAGCACCTTGGACGAGGGGATGGTGCGCCCCCGCAAAATCACCTGCTCCTCCCCCCTCAGGCTGGAGCGGAGGGCAAGGAAGAGCACGCCCACCGTCACCGTCTTAATTCCACCGGCAGTCGAGCCTGAGGAACCGCCCACCAGCATGAGCAGAATGCACATCACAAGGGACACATCCGCCAGCCCGTTCTGGGCAATGGAGTAGAACCCCGCCGTGCGCAGTGTCGCAGACTGGAACAGGGCGTTGACCAGCGCATGGCCCAGGGGGAGCGCGCCCAGGGTGGCGTCGTTGGGCAGTTCAATCCCCAGGAAAAACACAGTGCCCAGAAGCAGAAACCCCCCGGTGAGCCAGAGCACCATTTTGCTGTACAAGCTCAGCGTGCGGTAGCAGCGCTTTTCAATCAGCTCCTCCCATACAAAGAAGCCCAGTCCGCCGCATACCACCAGCGCCGCCACCGTCAGCAACACCACAGGGTTCTGGTTGTAGCTCATCAGGCTGCCGCCCCCGTCTGGACCTAGGATGTCAAACCCTGCATTGCAAAAGGCGGATACGGCAATAAAAATCCCCTTCCAAATGGCGGACAGTCCATATCGGGGCAGGAAACAGGCAATGAGGATTACCGCCCCTATCCCCTCGATGAAACATGTGGTTTTGAGCGCATGGCGGACCAGCACATCCACTTGGGCCATATCATTTAAATTAAAGGAGGAGACCATCATCAGCCGCTGATTGAGGGAGGCCCGCCTCCGCATGACTGTGCCCAGATAAAACAGCATGGTCATAAAGCCAAGGCCGCCCAGTTGAATCATTGCAAGGATGACCACCTGCCCAAACAGCGTCCATGCCGACAGCGTGTCCGCCACCACCAGCCCGGTGACACAGGTGGCAGAGGTGGCGGTGAAGAGTGCAGGCACCAGCCCGCAGCTCACCCCGCTTTTGGAGGAGATGGGGAGCATGAGCAGCAACGTCCCCACCAGAATGACCCCTCCGAAGGACAGCGCAATCAAACGGGTCGCCTGACTGCTGTATTTCTTTCCTCTTGCGTGAGCCACAGCTGGCCCCTCCCTTCAATGCGCAAAAGCATACCGACCAATCTGTCGGTATGCTTTTCTCCAACATACAGCTGCACCGGGGTGCGCTGCAACAACCTGATGTGTATAAGTTCGGTGCATCCCGCAGCTCCCCCTTCCCAGCAAGTCAATTCCAACCTTCAAACATCTATATTGTGGCTATGATACCATGCCCTTTCCCATATGTCAAATAGGATTCCCTAGAGAGAAATCCTCCCCAGCGCATCTCCGTCAAATTTTTATCCCCTGTTCCCCCGGCACGCCCGCCCAGCAGAGGGGACGCATCCCCGGCAGCGCACCTGGCCTTGGCGCAGCCGTATTCCCAAATCCCACCCCCGCTTTGACCGGCGCCGTCCGCTCTTCCCCTATGACGCATCCACCTCCTGCACCCCCATCGGACATCGAAAAGCAATCGAGTCTTGCAATTGCTGCTCCACGGTGCTATACTCCCCTCATGGAAGCTAACCAATTGTCGCTTATCACTGTGTAAAATTTTTGGAGGAAAATATGAAATTTCTTGAAGATTTTGTAGGGTTGATGACAGGACACTTTGACAACAAGGAGCAGTTTGACGCAATGACCGCGGCGGGCAAGGCATACCCCTATGCCAGACATGTCAACACGGCCTGCAATGATAAAATACGCAATCTGCCCCAGGAGTTTGACGGCATTTTCGTGGTGGAAGAGAGCTACTATGAGACCAACGGGCACTGCCACGCCTCCCCCCATCTGTTCCTTATCACAGAACATGAGGACGGTATGCGCCTCTCCTCTTATGAGCTTCCGGCAGGCGCAGACAAGAACACCTTTTCATACGCTTCCATGGAAATTGTAGACTACTGCGACCTCAAAGCTTCGGAAAAGTTTACCCCCGCCCTCTACCGTAAAAAGGACGGCGTCTGGGAGGGCGGCAGTGTCAGCCACTTCTCACCGGTTATGACCTTCAAGCTGTGGGAACGGTTTTCCGAAGCGTGCCTGGAGGTGTCTGAAACCATCGAAGTGAACGGCAAGCGAACCTTCGGCTATGACGATCCTATTATCTACAAACGAGTGTAACCCCTCATAGGGCGTTCTCTGAAAAAACTGTGAAACCCAACGGGGCATGACCAATCAAAGCATGGTCATGCCCCGTTTTCCTGCCTATGTCTTTCCTTACTCAACCACTTCCTCCACCTCTATGACGATGGATTCCGCATCGTTGAAAAAGCTGGTGCTCGCCGTAAGACTCACCAGGAGCAGCATCCCGTGGAAGATCAACACCGCCAACAGGGCAATCCCAACAATCCGCCAAAGCTTCTGGCTGCGCCAATTCTTTATGGCCATCTGCTCGCTGATTTTAGCCAGCTGTTGGGCAATCGCATCCTTCTCCGTGCCCTCCTCCCCCTCAGAAACGGTGCCGCCCAGCAAGACACTCACCGTGGTATCCAGTACATCTGCCAGCTTCAAGAGCAAATCTGCATCCGGCACCGACAGCCCCTTCTCCCACTTGGAAACAGTCTGCCTGACCACATTCAGCTTTATGGCCAGTTCCTCCTGCGTATATCCCTTCGCCTTGCGCATGGCCTTCAGGGTTTCTCCAAACATCATATTACGATTCCTCCTTGTCTTGGATGGCTCCATGTTACAGGAATGTGCCCGTTGCATCAAGCAACGCAGCGTAACATCGGACTTTTAACCCCTTTTCCCCGTCAAACCTGTGGTATCATTGCAAAATGGGCAGTCCCAGCTGGGACTGCCCATTCCGATTGACATGGATGAAAGGTTCCGGCCATCAAAGGCCCGCCGTTTTCACAGCCGCCGTCAATAGAGCTTTGCACCCGCCGGGATGTGGTCATCCACCATCAGCAGATGGAGCTTCTCCACGCCCTCCTCGTGATGGACTGCGGAGATGAGCATACCGCAGGACTCAATGCCCATCATGGGACGGGGAGGCAGGTTGGTGATAGCAATGCACGTCTTGCCCACCAGCTCCTCCGGCTCATAGTACTCATGGATACCGCTCAGAATCACCCGCTCGGTGCCGGTTCCGTCATCCAGAGTGAACTTCAGAAGCTTCTTGGACTTCTTCACCGCCTCACAGGCCTTCACCTTCACGGCGCGGAAATCGGACTTGGAGAAGGTCTCAAAGTCCACAAAATCGGAGAACAGAGGCTCGATCTCCACCTTGGAGAAGTCAATCTTCTCCTCCACCTTCTCAGGGGCAGCAGGAGCGGCCACAGGGGCGCTCTCGGACTTCTTGGGCATGTCCAAGGGTTTCATTGTGGGGAAGAGCAGAACCTCCCGGATGGAGTCGTTGTTGGTGAGCATCATCACACAGCGGTCAATGCCGATACCCAGTCCGCCCGTGGGGGGCAGGCCATACTCCAGGGCAGTGATATAGTCCTCGTCCATCATGCCGGCCTCTTCGTCGCCCCCCTCACGCAGCTCCACCTGCTTCTGGAAGCGCTGCTTCTGGTCGATGGGGTCGTTGAGCTCAGAGAAGGCATTGCCCATCTCACTGTGGCAGATAAACAGCTCGAACCGCTCGGTGAGCCGGGGGTCCTGGGGCGAGCGCTTTGCCAGGGGAGAGACGTCCACCGGGTGCATGGTGATGAAGGTGGGCTGCACCAGCTTGCACTCCACCCGCTGGTCAAACACCTCATACAGGGCGTTGCCCCAGGTAGCGGGGGCAGTTTCAGGCAGCTCCACGCCGATGCTCTTAGCCAGCGCCACCGCCTGGGCGTCGTCAGACACTGCCATAAAGTCCAGGCCGGTGTACTGCTTTACCGCCTCTGCCATGGTCAAGCGGGGCCAGCCGGGCGTGAGGTCCAGCTGCTCGCCCTGCCACTGGAGCTTGTAGGTGCCCAGCAGCTTCTGTGCAGCGGAGGAGAGCAGCTCCTCGAACAGGTCCATCATATCGTTGAAGTCGGCGTAAGCCTGATACAGCTCCACGGAGGTGAATTCCGGGTTGTGCTTGGTGTCCATCCCCTCGTTGCGGAAGATGCGCCCAATCTCATACACCCGCTCCAGGCCGCCTACCACCAGCCGCTTGAGGTGCAGCTCGGTGGCGATACGCATATACATATCGATGTCCAGGGTGTTGTGGTGGGTGATGAAGGGACGGGCCGTAGCGCCGCCGGAGATGGTGTTGAGCACCGGAGTCTCCACTTCCATATAGCCCCGTCCATCCAGGAAGTCACGCACGTGCTTGATGAACTTGGAGCGAATCTCAAAGGTGCGGCGCACCTCAGGATTCATAATCAAGTCCACATAGCGCTGCCGGCAGCGGGTCTCCACATCGGTCAGCCCGTGGAACTTCTCAGGCAGAGGGAGCAGAGACTTGGACAGCAGCGTAATGGTGTGGGCCTTGATGGAAATCTCCCCGCGCTTGGTGCGGAACACATCTCCCTCCACACCCACAATATCACCAATATCGTACTTCTTAAAGGCGGCCAGAGCCTCCTCGCCCACATCGTCCACACGGATATACAGCTGAATGCGCCCTGCCCCGTCCTGCAAATCGGCAAAAATGGCCTTGCCCATGCCGCGCTTGCTCATCAGACGGCCGGCCAGACGCACCACCTGACCCTCCATCTCCTCAAACTGCTCCCGCACCTGGCTGCTGTGGTGGGTCACATCATACTTGGTGATGGCAAAGGGATCCTGGCCCTTGGCCTGCAAATCAGCCAGCTTTCCACGGCGAATCTGGAGCAGCTCAGACAGCGGCAGCTCCTCCTGGACAGGCTGGTTCTGGTGATTCTGATCAGACATGAATGTCGCTCCTTTTCTCTTAGTGCTGAATCTCCACTACACGGTACTCGATATTGCCGGCGGGTGCCTCTACCACAACAATTTCACCCACGCCCTTCCCCAGCAGCGCCTTGCCGAAGGGGGATTCCTCGGAGATGCGCCCATTCATGGGGTCAGCCTCCTGGGAGCCAACCACCTGATAGGTCTCCTTGTCTCCCAGCTGCACATCCTCCACAATGATGGTGCTCCCCAGCCCCACCGTATTGTCGTCCCCCTGCTCCTCAATCACAGAGCAGTTGGCCAGAACATTCTCAATCTCAGCAATGCGGGAGTAGAGCTTGCCCTGCTCATTTTTCGCCTCATCATACTCACTGTTCTCGGACAAATCACCAAAGGAGCGAGCTTCCTTAATCTGGTCGGCCACTTCCTTCTCCCGGACGGTCTTGAGGTAGTTGAGCTCCTCTTTCAGTTCCTCAAGCCGGGCGGCACTCAGCTTATACTCTTTCGCCATTGTAAAACATCCTTTCCAGTCCAACACATGGCCGAAACGCTGTGCTCAGCAGTTCCTTTCCCAGTGTATGACATGATGATACTTATAGTGTTTCTACCGAATTATAGTTCCTTCCCTTCCAATTGTCAAGGGGGCTGGGGGCAATCTTTTCGCTACCGCCGTGTGCGCCGTGCACTGCGTCCTCCCCCTGTCCTCTGCCTGGCAAACAGCAGGCCAACCAGGGCTGCGCCGCACACACAGCACACCGCCTGCAGCGCCCAAAGGGCATGGAATTCCAGCCCGCCCCACATCAGCCCCACCAGAAGGATGAGCACACTGCACACCCCGCCTGCGCCCAGCGCCGCCGGCAGCTTGCGGGCAGGCCACCGCATGGCGGGCAGCGCCCCGCCCACCATCCCCCCTGCCAGACAGGCTGCGGCAGTCACCTGGGCCCCTGCTCCCTGCCGCACAATGCCCTGGGCCATTGCCGCCGCACCAACCAGCAGCACCAGCAGCGCCGCTCCAAGGGCCAGCAGGCCGCCGAGCAAAATTGCCGCCGTCTTTTGCCAGGCGCTCACCTGCACCCGCTCCCCACGTCCCATAAAAAAGCACCCCTTCCACACGGTTGTTATAACCTATGTGGAGGGGGTGCCTCTCATGCCAGCACAGCCTTACTTCTTGCCGGCTTCCTTATCTTCTTCCGCATTGGGGACATCCTGCTGGCTCTGGGTGCCCTTGCTGGAGATGGCCCACTTGGTAAACTCCAGGCGCACGCGGTCAGCGCCGGTCTCCATCACAACAGTCTGCTCCTTCACTGCGCAGATGGTGCCCACAATGCCGCCGATGGTGGTGATCTGGTCGCCCACCTTCAGGCTGTTTTGCATCTCGCTGGCGGCCTTCTTCCGCTTGCCCTCGGGACGGATGATCATGAAGTAGAACACGGCAACCATGGCCACAATCATCACCACAGTGGAAACCAGAGAACCAACCTGATTGGTCTGCGCTTCCCCGGCGGTCAGCGCCAGGGTATGAAATGTAAACGGCATAACTAACTTTCCTCCATTTGATAAGTTTGACCCCCTGCCCTCAGGGCATTGAGGATATTATAGCGGTATCCTGCCCAAATGACAAGGCTTTTTCCAAAGATTTTTCCAGCGCCTTCTCCGGTCAGTCCATCACCCGTCCGGCCAGCTTGTCCGAGTACTCCGCCCGGAACTGCTGGAATCGGCCCTCATCCAGCGCCTGGCGGATGCGGGCGGTGAGCTGGTTGTAGAAGTAGAGGTTGTGCATCACCGCCAGGCGCATTGCCAGCATCTCACCGGCCACAAACAGGTGGCGCAGGTAGGCGCGGGAATAATTGCGGCACACCGGGCAATCGCACTGGGGGTCGATGGGGCGCTGGTCCAGCTTGTACTTCTCATTCTTAATGTTCATGGCCCCGCCCCAGGTAAACAGCTTGGCATGGCGGGCATTGCGGGCGGGCATGACGCAGTCGAAGAAATCCACGCCCCGGGCCACCGCCTCGATGATGTTGGAGGG